>CAZUAM010000474.1:4102-5903 GCA_964618095.1 uncultured Planctomycetaceae bacterium
CCGCGGCGTTCATGTTCCCCTTTTGACCCTGGATTCGGATTCGAGAATGGACGGGGTGCTCACACTGGAAGGATGCGAAGGCTGCCGGCTTGGGATGATCGTCAACCTGGCCCCTGAGCCCGGCGGCAAGACGGGCGAGACCGTGGACTTGAACTCGAGCAACCGGGGTATCACCATCGAACGGCTCGTCGGCGAACGGTCGCAAGAGATCATCGATTGCAACGCGAGCCACGCCACCGTCAACGAAATCGTTTCCGTCGGCAAGCCCCAGAAGCTACTTTGTTTTACGGTAGGCTCCGGGCCGCGATGGACAAGCAGGCCGCGCACCGCCGACCGGTTGGACGTGTGGCAGGCGGCCGTCCTGGAGGACGCGGCAGACGTTCGCCGGCGGATCGAGGCGCCCAAGCTGCCGGACGCGCTCCCGCGCTTCACCGTGAAAGCCACTGTTGAAGTTGACTTGAGGGACGGTCGCAAGAAGGAGTACACCAAAGAGGTCGAGATTGACGTGCGGGATAGTGGCGTCAGGGCTGAGAACAAGAGGTAGCCTTTGGGGGGAGGAGAAGGAAATGCACCGCAGCAGACTGAACGTGATCGTTTTCGTGGCGATGGTACTATTGCCGGCGGCCCATGCTCGGTGAAACGATGAAGTCCTGGAGAAAATGCTTTCGATGGACAAACGCCGCCTGGGAGGCCGAAGAGGCCGGGAAGATCGGGGCACTGATTCAGGCCCAGGCCCGGGCACAACCATAGGCCACGTTTTGTCCGCCCCTTACTCCCCTTCCCTACTGTTCAATTCCGGCCAGATCGAGTGCATTTGCCACACGTCCATGGAGATCACCTTGGCATCGGCTCCGTGGGAAGAACCACCGCTTGCCCTGCTGAGTATCTATGCGGCAAGAACCGGCCAATCGGACAAAGCTCCGATGTGGGTGGTGGTTTGTATGGCACCGGCAACGTGGGGCATCTCGCCAGCGAATACCTGGAATCGTGGTTCGATGGCAAGGAGGCCGTGAAGGCATCTTACCGAAAAACGGAAAACGTGTTTCAAGCCCTGGGACTCAATATTGATGAACTCGGCCCGGAATGGTTTCCCGAGGAGTAGTGTAATCCCCAGCGTTGCAGAAATCATTCGTACGATGGCCCTCCGAGGCCGTCGATCGCTGGGCCGGCGTCAAGTGTTGGCGTGTCCGCACGGTTCACTTTTCGTCAAGTTTGGACGATGTGACAGGATATCGCATTCACCCTGAAAAAGACGGCCTCGCAGCGCCATCTTACCCGATTACTATGCAACTGTAGTGTAATTCCACCTTCCGCACGATCCGCCGCATACGGGAACCCATCGGACATCGGCGCTCCCCGGCGGCGGGAGAAGCGGACAGCGGCGGCGGGAGAAGTTGCGTTTGGAAAACGCGAAATCGGCAACAAGTGGATAACCATACGTAACCTGTTGGTGCGACACGTTTTGCAGCCACGCGAAACGGGGCAATTCACCCGGACATTCCACCCGAACGAAGGGGGTGCGGCGGTGACCCAAGTCGTTGGCACGCAAAGCGTTGCGCCGAAATTGAGCCAGCCCGCCGCCATTTCCACCGAGGCGTGGGGCGGCTAACTTCTACCTGGCGGGCCCGTCACGGGCAAACCGCCGAGCCAGCTCCGCCGCTGGTTCTTCCCCAACGCAGCAACATCAACACAACCTCCCGCCGCTGCGGAATCGACGAATCCGATCAGTCCCACATGGATTTCATCTTCCAGACGTTCAGCGCCCGGAGTTCTGCTTCGTCATCAAGTGCGAAGACTTTCA
>CAZUAM010000475.1:0-5888 GCA_964618095.1 uncultured Planctomycetaceae bacterium
CATCGGGAGAAGCCCTTCTCCCATGTACGAGAGTAATTGCTCAGAAGCCTGACTTCGTCAAAGTGCTCCTGCTCGACCAGGGTCTTGATGGGGCCAGTTTCGTTTTCGGCCGGCCTGGGGCCCGGGAGTGCCGCGAGGATCTCGCTACGCTCTTCCTCGGGAAGCGACATGGCGAACGCTCGCATGTCGTTGTGGCCGATCCAGCTCGCCAGTAGCCGCTTTCGAGGCATAACGCCAATTCCTCTGTGGGGTCACAAACGGAATTGTACCCTAGTTCCAGCACGGCACAAGCACCCGCTGCTGGGTGGGGTGGGTTTTCGTTGGCAAACCCCCTGCCGAAGGCCCGAGTTGGAATCTCCGGTTGTTTCCTGGATTTGGCATACGCGGATATGGCTCTACCGCCGGAATGGCGTTCGCACCCGAGCTTTAGCGATGAGTCCCACAGTGCCCGAAGTCGTTCTCTTTACGCCGGGGGATTGTCTCCCCTCCGCTGTCCTCTATCGTCCCAGTCGTGTTCGATGGCTGTGCGCAGCAGGGCGATTTCTTCGATTAGGGGGCGGAGTCGATCTTCGACGCACCTGCTCACACAGTGGGCCATGAGGTCGGCCAGGGTCTGTTCGATTGACTTGGCAATGACCTCCAGGAGGGTGTCGAGGAAGGACGCGGGCAGCGGCAGTGAGTTTGATTGGCCGGGCTCCTCCGGGTTGCTCGACATGTGGTCCGGATGGTTGAATGCCTGAGTGGGACGAGATATCGTCGCATCTTCGAGCGGCTGACTGAGTGGGTCGGCGGTCTTTGGTTTATCCATAGGTTCCGGCATGGGCTCGTTCCTCCGAATCGTTTGATGCCACCGCGACGCACATGGATTCATCAGATACTGCATTGCGGGAGTCTTCGCTCATAGTCACGCGGAAGGCGGGCCTTCCGACAGCCGGTACCGGTGGGCTGTCTATGAGCGAAGGCACTCAAGCAGCCTAGTCGCAAGCGGTCAGGTCTTGGACCGGCCTCCGTTGAGCCAACAGGCGAATCAAGACGGCTTCGGCGTTCTCTTGAACGACGAACCATCGCCGTTTGTAGTAGAGGATTTCCTCCGACAGGCCATAGCCGAGAAGCTCGTCGCGATTGGCCGCCACGCCGTTGAGGACCAGTTCCAGCACGTCGTCGCAGGCGATTCTGGCAGCGGTCAGCCGCCAGCCGTTGTCGAGTTCTATCAGCGAGCCGCCGTTGACCAGGTTCAGGACCTCCGCGGGCGACGCTTCGGCCAACGGCGTGCCGATGCCAAGCCGCTGCTTGACGTTGGGGACGTCGGCCGGGCTCAGATTCAGTCCCACAAGGGCCTGGCCGTCGGCGAGAATCGCCCGGGCGATCTTGACATTGCGAATCCCCGATGCCCCCATGATCTTGTCGTAGATCGGGAAGATTGCTCCGCTCAGGATATGGAACCGCTGCGGTTCGCTGGCCGGCGTTCGCGCATACTCGGCGTTCCACCACTCGCGGGCCTCTTCAATCTCAACCCGCTCGTATTTCGACGCCAGTTCATGCCGCTCAAGACCACGACGCGAGCCCTTCACGGCCGTGAGATACACCTCGTCCGATTCGGCATTCCAATGCTCGGAGACGGCGTAGACACGTTGGCTCCGGATGTTCCGATAGAAACCTAGCTTGGCGGCCATGGCGGCCGATACAAAGCCATGCCGCACGACGTCCACGTCGCCTTCCAACTCGTGCAGCATGGTCCGTGCCCCGGAGCCCGGGTCGATGAAGAGGGTCTCCGGCTCGGCGATCCGCCGCAGGTTGTGGGCGTGAATCTCCTCCACGCCGAAGTCGAAGGCACTCTGGCGTTTGGCTACCTCCACGGCCGCGACGTACCGCTCATGGAACAGCTCGAAGATGCGGTTCTGTGTCTCGACGTGCAGCACCATGATCCGATTGAGAAACTGCTCCACGTTGCCGGCATAGGCGTCGCGGACGGCGTTCTTCTCCTTGTCGAGCACGCCCATGCGCTCCAGCGTGGCAAGGCCCAACCCTTGGTCACTCAGCCGGCCGAACTGAATCTCCCGGTAGAGCCGGGCCAAGGCCGCCTTGCCGTAGGCGTCCGTCACGTCTTCGGGCCGAAACAGGTCGTTGGAGAGTGACTGCCGTTCGCCCTTGGTCAGGGCACCAAGGGCCGCCAGTCTCTTGGACACCGCATTGACCAGCCGTTTCTGGCCGGCCAGGTCGAGTAGCACAAGGCGGATGACGGGGGCCGAGCTTTGGTTCGAGCGATGGACACGGCCGAAGGCCTGCATCTGTTGGTCGGCCGACCAGGAAAGCTGGAAGGCATAAAAGACCCGCCGCTGCTGGTTCCCGGCGGCCACGTCGGCATGTACGCTGATACCGGTCGAACCAGCACCGGAGATCACGACAACACGTTTGCTGCCATTCTGGAAGAGCCGCGTTTCGTGCTCGTTGAGTTCCCGACGCGGCACGCCGTCCAGCTTGCGGCGGACGTACCGGTTTCCCTCGAATCGGTATGTCCGGCCGCTGATCTCGGCGACGTTGCCCACGCCGAAGCGGGCAAGGAGGGCGTCGAGCGGATTCCGGGGGAAGTCCAGGTCGGCGACCTGGTCCAGCAACTCCTGCTGCCGGCGTTGATTCTCGCGGTTGATCTCGGGATTGCCGGCCGCATCGACTACAGGAACACGGCGGACGCGGCCTGTCTTCGGATCCGTTTCCTCGCGGTACTGGAATAGCGGGAAGTGTCTTTCGACGAGCTGTACGATCATCTCCCGCGGTGTGGCGTCGAGTTGGGACAGTTCGACGCCAGCCGCCCGGGCGCCACGTACCTTGCGTTCCGTCTGGGCCTCGGAGGTGTTGAAGAGGCTCAACACTACAGAGCGGCCCTCGCGGAGGTCCGTCTCGATAGCCGCGATTACGTCGGGCAGTGTGTAGGCCATCATCAATTGCAGGAAGAACCGTTGCTGTGCCGAATAGAAGTGGGCGTAGCGATTGCCATGTCGGCCCTGGCCGGCATTGCCCTCGGCGGCCTCGAATTCCACCAGCAGTTCCGACCAGAGGTCGGCAATCCGGTCGTACTGTGCCCGTTCGTCCTCGGTGAGCCGGTGCAGCAGCGGTTCGTACTCGACGGCACTCTCCGGCGCAATGCCCCCGTCTGGCAAACGGGTCGGACCGTAGCTGATCGTGCGTGACAGGTAGGTGCCCACGCTCTTGAGGTCGCGGCAGAGCATCTCCATGGCCGCGACGCCGCCCCGTTCCATGGCCACGAGAAATGCCGGGAAATCGGCGAACGGTGCTCCGGCTCCCCAGAGCCCAAGCCGTTCGTAGGGGGCCATGTGCCGGGCCTCCGTCGCCCCGGTTGCACTGAAATATCGGACGCGGGCCTGCGGAAAGAGCCGCTGCAGAGCGATTCCCATGTTGCCCCGCAACGTGCCATGATCGACTGTCGCCTTGCCGCCGTGCGGCGTGGCGGCGGCGTTTTTCATCAGGTGGGCCTCGTCGAAGGCGATCACGCCGTCGAAATCGGCCCCTAGCCAGTCAGTCAACTGCTTGAACCGCTGCCGGTCGCCGTCGAAATCGTTGGCAAGCAGGGTGTACGTCGTGAACAAGACACCCGAATCGGCGGTGATGGTCTCCGCCGTCTTGAATCGGGCCTGGTGGACGAGACGGAGCGGCAGGCCCACGGCACTGCGGTCGCGTTCGGCATCGGCGACCAATTGGTGCGACGCCGAGATATGCACGTGTTTCGTGCGGCCCTGGGCCAGTTCGTTGTAGATGAAGGCGTAGATCTCGCGACCTTTGCCGATGCCGGTGCCGTCGCCGTTCCAATGTCCCTTGCGTGTGCCGTCCGGCAGGATGACGCTGGTGGCCTGGCCGGCATAGATCACGTCCTCGATTTGGATGTTCGAGACGCGGCCTTCGACGATTGCCTCGGGCGGCAGGTGGTGGCAGTAGGTCACATCCGGCGGCTCGACGCACGCCATGGCCGTGCTTTCGACCACATTGGCCGGATGCGGCAGCGAACCGCGAACCACGGCCTTCTGCACGCGGTAGGCGGCAAAGACCGTCCCTTCCTCGATGTCTACCGTCTGCGGCACAAGGGCCTTCTCGAGCTGGCCTACATCGGCTCGAATCGATCGAGCGTGTTCAGCAAAAGCGACGCCACCCAGGTCCGCATGGCCGTCGGGTCCGTGGGGAATCTCGGTTGTTCCGTTTCCAGAATGCGGTTCATGACGGCCGTCAATCTTCGGGGTGTTGTCGACGCCAGGTGATGCCAGTCGAGCCACTGCTGACTGGTGATCGGCATGGTCGGCGGTGGCTGGACCTCCCCGAATCCGTCCCCCAGGAGCAGCCCGATCAGTTCCAGGAGCGGATTCTCCTCGGCCGGGAGTACCAGGCCAAAGAGTTCTCGCAGCGCTTCCGTTGCCTGCTGGTTGACCTGCTTCACATACTCGTCCATAGACATCCTCCTTCGACAGACCTTCAAGTAGTTGAAATGCCTCGTGAACCGACAACTGGCTGCCGGTGATGACGGCTGCGTCGTTCGTCTTCCGCCCGTTGCGGTCGATGACAATGATCTGGTTGCCGAACGTGGTGCCAAAGCGGGCGTACTCCCGGCCGTCGATGCCGATGTTGGCCCGCACATCGTAGCGGCGGCCGATCTCCTCCCACCAGTCGCGAAAGGCCGGCCGGTCGTAGGCCATGCCGCGGCCGACGACGGCGACCAGGCGTCCGCCCGGCTTGAGCCGCAACAGGGCCTGCTCGACGTGGCGGGCCCCGAAGGCGGTTCGGTGGCCGTTAACGCGGCCTCCGGTGGCCGAGAACGGCGGATTCATGACGACGGCATGATACGTGTTTTCCGGGGGCAGAAGATTGTCGAGGCGTTCGGCATCGAACGCCGTGGGCTCGAAACCTTGCAGACTGAGTAATTCACGCCGGCGGGGATCGATTTCGTTGGTGTCCACGTCCGCTCCGAGCAGTCGCGCGAGAACCGCGATATTGCCCGTTCCGGCACTCGGCTCCAGGACCGCCATTCCCGGGCAGAGGGCGGCAGCCTTGACGACCACCAGGGCCTCGGCGGGCGGCGTGCTGAACTGCTGGAACTCGATCTGCGTCTCGTCGCGGCGGGTCTGAACCGGCAGCCGGGCCTGCTCAGCGAGGAGCCTTGCGATTGCGGCAGGGACGTTGCCAAGGCCGATGCCCACCCGGTGCAAGTAGATGTTCCATCCCGCCTCGGCAGCGTCATAGGCGTCGCGGCCGTGGCCGGCGGAACTGCCCAAAATCTCTTGAGAAAGACGGCCGATCGTCCGGTTGTCAAGCTTGACTGCCGGGTCGGCTTCCAGGAGCGTGGCCACGTGCCAGGCAAACCGAGCGACCGGACACGGCAATGCGGGAAGCCTTGCGACGGGCTCCGTCTCCGGTGGGCGTGCAAAATCGAGGAGCATTTGGTTGGGGTCGAAGCCGCGTTTGCGGCCCGAGTTGGCCCGACCGCCACGAGCCCGTCCATGCGAGAATGTCTTGTGATGCTTGAACATGGCCCTGCCACTGATATGTGCTCCGGACACGATCGGTTGCATAGCGGCCAAGCCAAGGCGGGCCGAAGAGACTGTCGCTGGCGATAAGGCCGTGAACTCTCTGGAGATCTCCAGCGCGACGATCTGGGACCCTTGGTTTCGCTCGCAATCACACGGAAGGCGGGCCTTCCGACACAGTCACGCGGTCGAACTGCCGTCGCCCGACAGCTATTACCGGTGGGCTGTCTGTTCGCGAAAGGGGATTGCCGAGCCGGCTTGCGGTCATTTCGTGGGAGCTTCCCGATTTCTCTTCCAATAAGAAGTCCGCTCTAGCCCCTTCCGCCTTCACCGTCGCATCGGCCCTCGCCCCGCGGGCCG
>CAZUAM010000476.1:0-5887 GCA_964618095.1 uncultured Planctomycetaceae bacterium
GCGCCGGCGGGGGGTCGGGGCGGCCCCCGAGAATCGCTGCACATTGGACATTGCCATGATACACACGCGAAGCGCTCGGTCAATGCCCGATGTCCATCCGCATCGCCGAAGCGTCGGCCTGGGGCCGCCACATTCGGCCCCGTCAGCCCTTCCCCAGAAGCCGCTTCTGATCGACTCGCGGCGCGTTGGGGTGAATCGCAGAATGAGGCGCGCCGGCCCGCTGGGGTAGCGCAGGGTGGTCGCCCCGGTCGGCACCCAAGAGGTCAATAAGAGCGTCGCACCTGGCAACGGTCTCAACGACAGTTGCACCCACCGCCCGACGGCGCGACGATACGTCCGACGCCGGAAGCCGCATGGAGCAGACGTTCCACGGGGACGTACTTGCCACGGTAGACTGCCCACCGGTAGCGCCCCGGACCGCTGCTAATTGGTATGTACTGCCCGGTATGTCTCTCCCATCGGTAGCCGGTCTCGGCATTGTAGATGGTTGGGAATCTGGCCCCCTCGGCGATTACCCACTGGTTACCGCTGGTGAGTCTGATGAAGACGCGGCCTTCCCCCTCGCGCTGCAACTTTCCGTACAAGCCCGGGGCGACTTCGGCCAGCTTTTCCCACCGCTCTTCCACTGTGGCCCGGATGTCCAGCCGCCACGCCTCCTGCGTAGTGCCCTCCCCAAGGGCATACCAGAACTGACCGTTACTTTGGA
Source organism: uncultured Planctomycetaceae bacterium (assembly GCA_964618095.1). Classification (GTDB taxonomy): domain Bacteria; phylum Planctomycetota; class Planctomycetia; order Pirellulales; family Thermoguttaceae; genus CAZUAM01. The sequence continues at coordinate 707 of CAZUAM010000476.1, forward strand.
CGTAGCTCCACACGCGCCGGTTCAGCCGCTTGCTGAAATGGCTATAGACGTGTCCTACTTTCGGCTTCTCCGGGGAGATCGGTTCCAGCTTGCCGCTGATGGGGTCGTACCGCAGGACGCCTCGTCCGTCATCTGCGCTCTTGAGGGACTGGGCGCGGAGGGGGTGGCCACCGATCACGGCCAGCGAGATCACCGCCAGGACCGTCGCGGCTTTTGTACCTCTCCGGTCGGCCAACGAGTTCTTCGGGTTGTTCATCGATTTGCCTTCGGATGATGAGAGTCGAGCAACGTAAAGCGCGAACGAGTGAGAGACTCACCATTCCATTGGCGACCCGGGCGCAGCAACCGGGTCTCCAAATTGCGCGGTCTCATCCTGAAACACACGCCTAACCGAGCGTTCGGGCGGCTTCATACGCGAGGCTTTCGAGGAATCGCTTGGCCAACGTGTATTGCGCCGGGGGAACTTCGCGGATCTGCTCCTTGAGTTGGGCCAGCATGGCGTTGGTAACCTGGCGGGCCTTCATGTAGTCGCTAGGACTGATTGTGCCGCTGGATGCCCGACGGGCGAGAACCTGTTCCAGCTCCGCGCGGCTCTTGGCGTAGCCGTCGACCTGTAGCGCCAGGGGCCAACTGACCGCGCCGGTCACGACGTCGAACTGGCTGGGGCTGAGCGGTTTCGGCTTTCCGGCCTGGGCATAGCGGACCAGGTCCGCCATGGTCGCCCTCGGCCTCCGCTCGGCCGCCCGACGCGCCCGGTTCTCCGCCCGCATGTCGAAGTACGTGGAGGTCCATGCAGCGCGGTTCTGGATCTGGTTGCTTCGGGCGACGCTGTAGTTGATCGCGGCGGCCGAATTGTTCAGGTTTGCCTCGCCCTGGGATCGTACCACGTCGGCCATGCCGCGGGCAGCACCTTCGGCGGCCGTCGACGCGTGACCACCGCCGGGATAACCCCCGTAGCCGCCGTAATAGCTGTTTCCGGTAGGCTGGATAGGCTGAGAGATTCCCGGCTGCTGTGCAGTTTGCTGGGTCGGCTCCTGCGCCGGCTGGGGGGCCTGCGCGAATGTGACCGCCGCGCCGGCTAGTGCCGCGGCTGCGACAAGGACTGTTAAACGTTTCATGGCTGGACTCCCGTCCGAATTCGGGCCACCCCCTCTTCGGGGAGGTTCTTTGACTATTCCAATTCCTAAGGCCGTGAGCGGGGGCGTTCCGTTCCGATCCGCTCATGGTAGTATAGTATGTTATTCAGCACGGAACCATTGTCAACCGCCGCCAACCCGGTAGAATTCTGCTACTTGAAGGTGTCCGGGAATTCGAAGCTGTGGGAGGCGACTCTGTCGGCAACTGAGGTCCGTCGGTCGTGCAGTCGCCGTCGGAGACGCCTCCCACAAGCGAGTTTTCAGCGTTGGAATTCCCGGACGCCCTCAATTACCTAGCAAGGTCGCAATGGAGGTTACCATGAAAAAGCTCGTCATCGTAGCTACCGCGTGGGTCGTTTTGGTGTCTGCTGCGTGCAGCGATAACGGGCCGGATAAGCCGGGCGGCGCCGGCAAGCCGGCGACCCCGCGGGCGGATCGCAAGAGTAAAACGGGGCTTCTGAAGGCCCTCAGCTCGGATGACGAGACGGCGCGATTGGCGGCCATCGACGCCCTGGGACAGCGTGGCGGAGAGATTGAGGGGGCGATTCCGGCCTTGATCGAGCAACTCGACGACGACTCGGCCATGGTCCGGGCCCACGCTGCCCATGCCCTGGGACAGATCGGCCCGGCGGCAAAACCCGCCGCCGAGCCGCTGGCCAAAGTGGTGTTCGACAAGGAAGCACCGGTCCGCCGGGAGGCAATCAAGGCGTATCGCAATATCCGCCCGGGCCCCAAGGTGTCGATCCCTCTTTTCACCAAGCTGCTCGAGACGGCCGATCCGGACGTGCGGATCCACGTGATGGCCGCCATGGCCGAGGAAGGCAAAGAGGTGGTTCCCGCGCTGATTAAGGCGTTGCAGAACGAGGAGGCCGCGTACTGGGCCTGCCTGGTGTTGGCCGAGATCGGCCCGGCGGCGGAAGAAGCCGTGGGGCCCTTGACCAAGCTGTTTCAATCCCACGAGCAGCCGGAGGTTCGCCGCGAGGCTGCACTTGCGCTGGCCGCAATCGGTCCCGGGGCCGCCGACGCCGTGCCGGTCCTGATGGGCGTGCTGGATAGTGACGCTGACGAGAACTTGCTTGACGGGCCGGCCGTGTTTGCCCTGGGGGCAATCGGGCCGAAGGCCAAGGACGCCCAGGAGAAGGTTCGGAAGGTGGCCGACGACGAGGACGCTCCTGCCTTCCGTAGGACAGTGAGCCTTTGGGCCCTGGCCCGGATGAATCCCGACGACCAGGAACTGGCCCGCGAGGTCGTGCCTCGGTTGGTAGAAGCGCTAACGGCACCTGAACCCAGGCTTCGAGCGGCGGCGGCTCGGGCACTGATCGATCTGGATCCCGATCCGGAAATACTCAGGCCGGTGTTGCAGAAGGCCATCGAGGATGCCAGCCCGGAGGCCCTCAACGACATCCTGGACGCCTTGGCAAGTCTGGGGGAGAAGGCGGTGCCGCGCCTGATCAAGGCGTTGGAGGTTGAGCAGGTGCGTGCCAGAGCGGCAGCGATCATTGCACGAATCGGGCCTCCGGCCAAGGCGGCGGTTCCCGCTTTGATCAAGGCCCTGAGCGACAAGAACCCGGAGACGTGCAACGAGGTGCTGTTCGCCCTGGCCGCGATCGGTCCCGATGCGGCCGAGGCCGTGCCGGCGATCCGACAGGCACTGAAAGCCCCGGACCCGAAGGTGTGCTACAGTGCCTGCTACGCCTTGGGGAAGATCGGCCCGGCCGCCGAGTCGGCCAAGGCGGACTTGGAGAAGAATCTCACCGGCGACGACCGTTTCCTCTGTATGGCCAGTGCGTGGGCGTTGTGCCATGTCGACCCGAAATCTCCCGAGACGGCCGCCAAAGTGGTGCCCGTGCTAATTGAGGCTCTCGAAGAACCCGACGCGATGACCCGGGGACACGCGGCCGAGTCGCTGGAGTTGCTCGGTCCGCTGGCCGCGGATGCGGCTGCCGCGTTGAAGAAGCTGCAAGACGACCCCGACGAAGCGGTTCAAGCGGCGGCGGCCAAGGCCCTCAAGGCGATCGGCCGGTAGACGTCCGCAGGCGGCCGGCCGGGTGGGATGGACACTCTGGGCGGGCGTGGGGTTGCTGTCGGCTCTCGGAATCGACTCCGGAATCGCGCCGCGAAGCGCCGCTTATTGTCTTCCCAAGCGACGGGGACTTCGGCCCGGGCTACAGGCTGCTGAGAACCGAAGGCCGAGCCCGGACCCTTGGCCCCTCTTTGGGGTAGGGATACACCAGACGTGTTGACTTTTGTGGCCCGCCTGGTAGGATGACGCACTATGGTGGCGTCTTTTGATACTCTTACCCGCTGCCTGCCGTGAGGTGTGTGTCTTCAGCGGCCGGGGCGGTTGTTGGTAACCAGCGATCACCTGTAAAGTCTGGGCCGTCTTTGTTCCACCTGTTCTGTGCGAACCGCTTACTCGGGAGGGTGCTATGTCTCGGTTCCGTCTGCCCAGGGGCTTCTGTTTGGCTGTTCTGGCGATCAGCCTGATTTTCGTTGGCGTGCAGGACCCCGTCCCCAGCGCGGCCGCCCCCGCGCCGCAGGCCAATGCCCAGGCCATCGCCCGGGTAATGCAGATCCAAGATCGAAACACCGCTCGCCTGATGGCCGTCAAGGGCGTGGTGGGCACGGCCACCGGACTGAACGCCGCCGGCCAGCCGGTCGTCAAGGTCTTCCTTGCGCGGGCCGGCGTTGCCGGAATCCCCGCCAAGCTGGAGGGCGTGCCCGTCCAGGTGCAAGTGACCGGCGTATTCGTGGCCCTGCCAAAGCGGCCCAGACCCCCTGGTAAGGGTAGAAACAAGGCTCCTGAGGTGACCATCCTTTCCCCAGCCGATGGCTCAACGTTTGATTCCGGAGCGACGATCACGTTTGAAGGAACGGCGACCGACAAGGAGGATGCAGACCTGAGTGGCGACGACCTGATTTGGACTTCGAGCATCGAGGATCCCGATGTGATTGGAGAGGGCGCAAGCTTCTCAACTACCTTGAGCGATGGGACCCACACGATCACCGCCAGCGTCACCGACTGGAGCGGTAAGACTGGAAGTGACTCCATCACCGTCACCGTCGGGGAGGCTCCGCCCCCCGAACCCACAATAGTGCCGATCGGTTCTTCCACTGGCAACGAGGGCCAGTGCTCCGCCGGCACTCTTGGTTGCAGGGCGTGGAAGTTCGCTGGCGATGGCGAGGCAGTAGAGTATTACGCCCTGAGCAATAACCACGTCTACGCGCTCGAAAACAACGCCGCTATAGGCAGCCGTATCGTCTCTCCGGGCCTGTACGATACGAATTGCCTGTTCGACCCCGACAACGTGATGGGTAAGCTGTCCGCTTTTGAGCCGATCAACTTTGATGGTTTAGATAACACGATCGACGCGGCTATTGCCGAATGCTTGCCGGAGTTTCCCAAGCGGCCCGGGAAGAGCACACCATCCGACGGCTATGGCACGCCCAAATGCACTGCCGTCTCCGCATTTGTTGGCCAAGCGGTGCAAAAATATGGCCGAACGACTTCACTGACCAAAGGCAAGGTGACCGGTATTAACGCGACCGTCAACGTCGGTTATTCATCCGGCACGGCGCGGTTTGTTGATCAGATCATCGTGGAATCGCGCAAGCCATTCATCAAGGCGGGAGATTCCGGTTCACTCCTTGTGACTGACCCTGATCGGAACCCAGTCGGCTTGCTGTTCGCCGGGAACGTCAACGGCAAGCTGGCCGTCGCCAATCACATCGACGCGGTGCTCGCGAGGTTCGAGGTGACTGTTGACGGCGAATAGCGTCCTCCAATACCCTGAACGCGCGCGTGTCGAGAAAGTGTCGGAGCCCGGCAGACGGAAACCGATCCTCATAGGGATAGAGACGACATGCCGGCAAAGACGATCCAAGATGTGCTCCAAGAACACACCGAGCGGTGGATGGCCACTGCCGGGGTGGTGGGCACGGCGATCGGCGAATTTGAGGGCCGGCCCTGCATCAAGGTCTTTGTGGCCGAGAGGACTCAGGAGTTGGCCGAGAAGATCCCCGGCAGCCTGGAGGGTCATCGCGT
>CAZUAM010000477.1:0-5884 GCA_964618095.1 uncultured Planctomycetaceae bacterium
AACGTGTTCACTTCCTCCTGGGCAACCACGAACTGGCCGAATTGACCGATTATCCGATCCAGAAGAACAAGCAGATGCTCAACCTCTTGTTCCGGCTCGGATTGCAGCAGATGTACGGCCCGGCCACCGACAAGGTCCGCGAGTCGTTCTTCCCGTTCTTGCGGAGTTGTCCGCTGGGGTTGCGACTGCCCGGCGGAGTGTTCATCTCCCACAGCGTGCCCGAAAACGTCGATATCCGCGTATTCGACGAGACGATCTTCACCCGCGAACTGGACGAGGGCGAGTTCCTCAAGCGCACCGGCATCTTTCAACTGGTCTGGGGACGCGACTACCGCCAGGAAAACGCTCGGGCCTTCGCCGACCTGATCGGCGCCAAGGTGCTGATCAACGGTCACGAACCCTGTCCCGAAGGGTTCAACGCGCCCAACGATATCCAGATCATCATCGATTGCTGTGCCGAGCAGGCCTGCTACGTGATCCTGTCCACGGATCGCGAGTGGAGCCATCCGGAGATCGTCGAGCGGATTCAGAAGTTGGCGTAGGGGCCGATTCCATGCCAGACGCCCAACCCCCTGAACCTCCGCGGCGGCCGTTCCAGTTTGGGCTGGGGGCCCTGTTTCTGCTCACCGCCCTGTGCAGCGTGCTTGCAGCGGCTCTGGGCGGGATGTTGCGGAGCCGATGGGGCCTCTCCCTGATGCCGCCCGGGTTCTTCGAGCTCATGGCAGCGGCCGCACCGGTAGCCGTGGTCATCCTCCTGAGTCTGTTGCGTTCCGCAGTGCTCTGGCTGAAGCGACACCGACGATAGCCTGACGCAAAGCTCGGGGCAGATTGGCAGACTGGGCAAAATAGGGGGTGCTGCCTCCACATCTCTCTACGTCGATCTTGGAACAACAGCCCGAATCTGCTAAAAGGGTCCCTTCTGCTCAGTTCCCACGGGAGATGGATCGGCCGCGAATCGGCTAGTTCCACGGATGGATCGCGCATGAGGAACTTCTCCAGGATACTGCGGCTGGCCCTTCAGTACCGGTTTACGCTCCTGACGTCGCTTGTCTGCGCGTTTGGCGTTGCCTTCTTCTGGGGAGCGAACATCGGGGCCATCTACCCGTTTGTCAAGGTGGCCTTCCAGGGGCAGTCGCTCCAGAATTGGATCGAAGAGGAGATCCAGAATGCGCAGAAGACGGTGCGGGAGAAGACCGCCCAGATCGAGCGATACGAGTCTCTGCTGAAGCAGACCCCATCGGCACAGGCCCAGTCGTTGCGGCAGTGGATCGACTCGGAAGCCGCCTCGGCCGAGCAGGCTTCGGCCGAATCGAAGGCCAGGATCAGGCAACACCAGACGCTACTGGCTCAGTCTCCGCCAACGCGGCAACGCGGTATCCGCGCCGAGATCGTCTTGGCCGAATCGCGTGTGGAAGACGAGCAAGATGCACTATGGTACTTCCGCCTGTTCCAACCCTACATCGACCGCCACTTGCCGCACGATCCTTTCAAGACGGTGATCCTGATCACCGGACTGTTGCTCTTGGGGACGGTAGGCAAAGACCTCTTCCTGATCGGCAACAACCTCCTGGTGGCACGCCTGGCCCAACTCAGCACGTTCAAACTGCGGAAACTCTTCTACCGCCGCACCCTGAAGATGAATCTGGCCACCTTCACCGGCGAGGGCACTTCCGACCTGATGAGCCGGTTTACCCACGACATGGAACACGTGGCGGTCGGCGTGGAGACACTCTTTGGCAAGTTAGTCCGCGAGCCGCTGAAGATGGCCGTCTGCCTGATCGGTGCCGGCTTGATCTGCTGGCGGCTGCTGATCCTCTCGCTCCTGCTTGCGCCGCTGGCAGCGCTGTTGATCCGGTGGTTGGCCAAGACGCTCAAACGGGCCAACCGCCGAGCCATGGAAGAGATGGTGCAGATCTACAGCGTCCTGGAAGAAACCTTCCGCGGGATCAAGATCGTCAAGGCCTTCACCAGCGAACGACAAGAGCGCAGGCGGTTCCACACCAGGAGCAAACAATACTACCAGAAGTCGATGCGGATCGCCCGATACAATTCACTCTCCCGGCCGATGACCGAAGTGATGGGCATCGTCACCATCTGCCTGGCGCTGCTGGCCGGGGCCTGGCTGGTCCTGTCTCGCCAAACACACCTACTCGGATTCCGCATGAGCCCGCGGCCCCTAAGCCCCGAATCGCTCCTGTTGTTCTACGGCCTATTGGCCGGGGCGGCCGATCCGATCCGGAAGTTCTCCGACGTCTTCACCCAACTGCAGCGCGCCGCGGCGGCCAGCGATCGGATCTTCGCCCGCCTCGATCTCCAACCGGACGTCCGCGACCCCAAACAACCCGCCCCCCTGAAACGCCATCGGCAGGACCTCGTCTTCGAAGGGGTCCATTTTGCCTACCGGCCGGACCAGCCGGTGTTGGAGGAGATCAATCTGCGGATCGCGTTCGGCCAGACGATCGCGGTGGTGGGTCCCAACGGCTGCGGCAAGACCACGCTGGCCAACCTGATTCCCCGGTTTTACGATCCGAGTCGGGGCACGATCCGCCTGGACGGCGTGCCGCTGAACGACGTCAGGCTCCGCGAGTTGCGCGGCCAAATCGGCCTGGTCACGCAAGAGACTCTGCTGTTTAACGACACGATCTTCAACAATATCCGTTATGGTGTTCCCCACGCGACGCGTGACGAAGTGATCGAGGCGGCCAAGCAGGCCCACGCCCACCGCTTTATCGAAACCGAACTCCCCCAAGGATACGAAACCGTCGCCGGTTCGATGGGCAGCCGGCTCTCTGGAGGACAACAACAACGGATCGCGTTGGCCCGGGCAATCTTGCGGGATCCGGCCATCTTGATCCTGGACGAGGCGACCAGCCAGATCGACGTGGAAAGCGAGAAGGCCATTCAGAAGGCCCTGGAGGAGTTCATCCGCCACCGGACCGCGGTGGTGATCACCCATCGCACGGCCGTCCTGGCATTGGCCGATCAGATCGTGGTGATGCAATCCGGACGCATTCTCGACAGCGGCTCCCATGACCAGTTGTTGGCCCGGTGCGACCTTTACCGCCGGCTCTACCAAGTCCAGTTCGAAGATCCGGGCGAAGGCGCAGGCCCCCCACTTGCGGCCTAGCCGCGGCGGTCCGCGACCTGACCCACTCGATCCACCCTCACCTTCAGCGAAACCCTGTGCTGGAGCACTAACTCTCGAAATAGACGCCGCCCTTTTGAAGAGCCCCTCTTAAATCGCGGTACGGAAGCTCACGCGTTCCACGTTTCTTCGCGGCACACAGCGCCGCTGCCGTGCCGGTCGCCTGCCCTTGTCCCATACAGCTCACCGTGTTTCGGGTGGACATGTGGGCTCGATGGTCGGAGGTGATCATCATCCCGGCCGCCAGAAGGTTGTCGATTCCCGCCACACGCAGCGCTCGGTAAGGTATTCCGTACGTGCCGCCGTCTTTGATCTGTAACCGGGGCGCGGAGTCGTGAAAACCGTATACCATCACCTCGTCGTCAAAATGTCTGCCCTCGATGACGTCCTCATGCGATATGTCATAGTCGCACTTGATCAATCTGCCGCGCCTGATGTTCAGGCGCGGGCTGGTCCTCGCCATAAACGCCTTCTCACAACCGGGAACGTGTCTTCTGAATAGCCCTATTGCCCTGAGTTGACGCTTTCTCAGCTCCAATTCCGCCTTCGCCACCTCATCTCTGTTGGTGGGGCTGACGGGCAGTCTGAGGTTCATCTTGATGAACATGAAATAGTCGTCGTGCACGGTGGTGGTCGTCATCGACATGCCGATCTTCCTCGCCTCCTGGCCGAATTCGGGCGGAAGCTTCACGGACCTGCCGTTGAGTCGCACGATCTGCCCTTCTTCTCCGCTGCGCATACCTTCAGCACGTTCCGTCAAGGCGTCCTGCGATTTGAGGAATTCATGGTATTCTTCAACGTCCACGTTGGCAACGCCCATGCTGTTGCATACGGCGTAGTCGTTCGGCTCGGTGTAATCCGCGCCGGCGTAGGCGGCCAGGTCGCCGTATGCCGTGCAGTCCACAAACGATTTCCCGTAAAACGCCTCCCTTCCCGAGCGGCTCTCCGTGATCACGCCCTTGATCCGGGCTCCGTCCATAATGGCTCCCGCCAAAAGCGTGTTCACGCACACGAAGACGCCCGATTCAACCAGCATCTCGAACGTCACGAGCTTGTACAGTTCCGTATCAATCGCCGTGCATACCGAATCGTAGTTATACCCTTTCGACATCTCGGCGTGCCCCGACGTGCCGCCGACCTTCGCCAGCCGGTCGATAATCTCCTGCGAAATCCCTCGCACAACCTGCCGCTTTCTTACTCCCGGGAAGGCCTTCCACAGGTTGTAGAAGCTGTGCAGGGCGGTGCCGCCTTCGGTGGCGGTTCCGCCCGGATAACCCTTCACCTCGATCAACGCCGTCTTCGCCCCCTGGCGCGCCGCGGCCGTAGCCGCCACGACCCCTGCCGTACCGCCACCTGCCACGACGACGTCAAATTCCCTCACCGGCAACTTCTTGGCCGGCTCCTCGTAGAAACTGGCCGCTTGATTCCCGCTCCTTACCGCCTCGCCTCTCGCAGACACGGCGTGAGCACCAATTCCAAGCACCAGCACGTGTTTCGAAAACTCTCGACGATCCATACCAACCTCCCTTCGTGATCTTGTCGGCGCAGCTTACCTTCGAGCTCAGCGTCGTTGCGGCTGAAATCCCACGTACGATTGCTCCCCGGACTCAGGTCGGGGCCGGTCCCCTAAGCTACGTGGAACTCCCGAAGCGGTCAAGCGCCTGGAAACGCGCCCCCCACCGCTTTCGCCCAGATTGACTCCGGAAGAGCAACGAAGGTCCGCATTTGGGACCATCCCAAACATGCCATTTCGGTTCTGAGTCGGATTGACAGATGCGGCGTCACCAGCGGCCGGCGTACCGTCGGCCGCTAAACGTGTTTCTCGGCGCCACAAGGATGTTTAGCGGCCGCCGGTACGGCGGCCTGAGCGTTGGGCGACCCAAGAACTGTCGGCAAAGCAACTTGCGCCCTGAGACGATCCCCTCGAATCGCAACACACCGTCCCTCTGGTGGGAAAGTAAAGTGTCGCCTGGCCCGGTTAACATTCGCCCAACCGGTCCTCCACTTCTCGTTCCCACGCTCTGCGCTCAGTATTACCCACATATACGCATGTTTATATCATCGGGTTCTTTGTCGCAACTTTCGGTGAGAACTGGAGTTGAAGTCGAAGCTGCATTTGTCGTTGTCCATCGAATGCGATCCGTGGCCAGTGGCGGTACGTAGGACGGGAGGAGTCCAGGGTGGATACTCCGGTTCTAAAAGCCAAGAGGGCGCTGCCAAATTTGACACGGAGGTGTTTACGATGGCGATTGTGGAGTTGGATGTGAATCAGTGGGCGGAACAACAGTTTGGAGCTTGCCAGTTGGGAGACAAGCGGCGCACAAGGCGCGCTGTCAGCGCGCCTGCGCAGTTCGCGGCCGATCCCACTGGCAGCACCACGCGGCAAACCGAGTCGTGGAACGATTGCAAGGCCGTCTATCGCTTGATGGATCAGCAGCAGGTTACCTTTCGAGCATTGGCCGAGCCGCACTGGAAACAGACCCGCGATCAGACCTGCGGACATTTTCTTCTTCTGGGCGACGCGACGACTCTCGATTTTGGTATCCATCGCAACGTGCAAGGGCTCAGCCCCGTGGGCGACGGAGGCGGACGCGGATTCCTCTTGCACTCCTCGCTGATGGTCGGCGCGGAGGCCGAGGAGATCGTCGGTTTGGCAGGGCAGACGATTTACCACCGCAAGCCGGTTCCGAAGGGAGAAACTTTCCGACAACGGTTGAACCGGGATCGCGAGTCGAAGAT
>CAZUAM010000478.1:0-5875 GCA_964618095.1 uncultured Planctomycetaceae bacterium
CCACGCTGACCGCATTATGGATATTCGCGTTCATTCCGTCAATAAGCCCCGCACCTAATAATCCGGCTAGGGACACCCGGGTGAGCTACTCCACCAGTCCATCGGAGCGTACCGCCGGATCCGGGTAACTCGCCATAACACGTTCTGCAATCACAGTTTACAGCGATGGCCATGGCCCGTACGAACGATTCCCCCGGGCCGCAATCTGTTGGAAACAATTTCAGCCAAAATATGTAGCCACGATATGCCCCACGCCGCCCAACAATCCAACCCCCGCCCGCCGCAGGATTAGGGGCAGAAGATTCGGGGGACTGCGCCCAACTCCGCACGCCCGAGTTGCTCGACCGCTTCAGCCAGCGGGACATCGGCGGCCTCGACGTGATCAGACGCGATCTGCGGCCCGAGGGTCCAAATCATCAATCATCGACGATGGGCCAACCCGAACGTCGAGCCCGGCTCGGGAATGTGCATCGGCGTCAGTCGAGCGCCGCCGCGTGACGGCCGGCGCTGGGATCCCCGGCCGCGTAGATCATGCCGGAGCGGCGATCGATTGAGATCATCACCGGGTGGGCGATGGGCCGGGAGGTGGTGGTCAGCTTGTGCCCTCGCTTGGAAAGTTCCGCTCTGACTTCCTCGGCAACGCCGGTGTTCAGCCGCAGGCTTCCCGCGGCAACAAAGGCCGCCTCGCGGTCGGGATTCGGATCGAAGGAGTTTTGCTGGTGGGCGGTGCTGAAACGGGGCGCGGTTACCGCCTTCTCGGGAAGCATCCCGAATTCCACGTGGTCCAGCAACACGTTCAGGGTGGTCTGGTCCTGGAGATCTCCGCCGGCCACACTGATGGCCAGCACCGGCTTTCCGTCCCTGGTGACCAGGGTCGGGGTAAGAGTGATCCGCGGCCGCTTGCCGGGCTCCGCACGGTTCGGATGACCGGGCGTGGTGTTCAGACTGCGGATGCGATTGCCCTGGTTGACGCCCGAAGGGCCCGGGCGATTGGAAAGCAAATTGCAACTGGGCGTGGCCGCCACCACGTTCCCCCAACGGTCCGCCACCACGCAGGTGGTGGTGTCTTGAACGGGGATAGTGGGCGGGGGATTGTCTGCCTCGGCCCGGGACTTCAGCGGTTGCATTCCACGCGGATCGCCCGGACGCCGCTTAAGCGACGCGCGGGCCCGGTCGATCAAGGGCCGCCGAATGGCCGTGTAGCGGTCGGAGAGGAGCGCCTTCAAAGGAACGTCTGCGAAGAGCGGGTCGCCGTAGTACTCGTCGCGATCGGCAAATCCCAGCTTCAGCGCCTCGGTGACCACGTGAATGTAGTCTGCCGAGAGGTGTCCCATGCCCCTGAGATCGAAGCCTTCCAGGAGCCGCAAGGTCTGGCAGAGCATCGGCCCCTGGGTCCAGGGGCCGCACTTGTATACGGTGTAGCCCCGGTAGTTGACGGCCACGGGATCCTCTACCAGCGTTTTGTGGGCGGCCAGGTCGCGCTTCCGCAAAAACGCGCCGGTCGAGATATACCACTGTTCCAGCTCATCGGCGATGTCTCCCTTGTAGAAGCGATCTCTGACGGCCGCCAGCTTCTTGTCGCGCGTGCCGGCGGCGTTCTTCTCAGCCTCGACCAGCTTGCGGAGCGTAACGGCCAGATTGGCGTGCCAGTCACGCGTGCCGGCGTCCAAGAGCGCCAAGGTTGGGGCCACGGCCTCCTCGAACGACCTGGTGCCGTAGAGCCTCAGGGCGGTCACGCACAGATCCACGGCCCCGGGCACGGGGGCGGCCTTCATGCTGCCTCCGGACGGAATCCCGTGGGCGTAGTACCAGTCGATGGCCTCCTGATCCAGAGGTGCCCGGCCCACGCCGGAGAGCACCTTGACCTCTCGTTTGTCGGCCTGGTAGATGAGCATAGGGATCTCTCCGCCGATGGCGAAGGACCCGTAGTCGGTCACCGAGAGGGCGAGCAACGTGGCCACGGCGGCATCGGCCGCGTTACCGCCCTCGCGCAGCAGCCGGATGCCGGCGGCCACGGCCCCGCTGCGGCCGGCCGCCACGGCGCCCCCCTTGCCGGATGCCTTCCAGCCGATGGCCTCTGCTGCCAAGGCCACAGAGGGGCCGTTGACCACAGCCAACAACACGACGAGGTAGACAGCACGCATGGCATACTCCTTCCTGATACAAGACCGATCACAAGGCCACAAGCAGCTCTTTCTTCACGTTCGGGGCGAGCGTCTGGATCCCCTTCAGCTCCTTCATCCTCTCGTCCTGATCACCAACCTTAACGGTGTACTTTCCCTTGCGAAACACCTTGGGGCGGAACTCGCGGCCCTTGATCCGTAGCGTGTACACGATCTGCCCGTCGGACTCGTCGATCACCTGGACGACCGGGTCTTCCATGCCGCTGATCTTGAGCGTAGGGAGGTACGCGGCGGCCTTGCGGCCGTAATTGTCCGTCTGGCGGATCGTCTTCGGCCAGCCGGGGTACTGCCGGGTCTTGGGATCGGTGACGTCGAAGTTCCGCGGCCAGCACTCCAACGTGATGGTCCGCCGGGTCTTGTTGAACCGGACGATACCGAAGCCGGCTGCCCGGGTGGTCAGCCTGTCGCGGTTCTCTTCCGCACCTGGATTGGCCACGGCCCAGACGGTGATTTTGTTGGCCAGCCCGTCGTGGAAGCGGCCGGTGTACTCGGGCATGCCGGGCCGGCGGTTTTCTCCCGGCCGAAGCGGCGCCCACCAACGAAGGTAAAGGTTGGCAATCGAGGGGACGCAGAACGAATACATGGCGTCTTCCCAGTCGTCGATCCCGTGGTGTATGATCGTCCCCAGGTGTTGATCACCGGCGATGTGCACCGCGAACGCCTTGCGGAATTCGGCCAGGGCCTTGTTGCGACCGGTTTGCGGCCAGCCGTTGGAGTCCAGGTCGGCCAGGAGCCGGTTGTTGCGGGAGCCGTGCAGGTGGGCGCCGCCGCAGAAGACGGTCTGCGAGAGCACGGCCTTCATCTCCGCGCCGCGCCAGTCGGCGCCCCACTCGCGGAGGAATTTCAGTTGCCGCTCGCCTAAGAGTACGGTACCGGCCACGTCGAGGTCCTTCGGATCGTAGTTGGGATCGGTGACGTGGTCCGGCCGCGGTCCCATCTTGGGAACGACCCCCTGCGGCCCGGTCTTGAACTTGCGGTCTTCGATGATCGCAAAGCTGATCCCGCCCCAGCGGAGCGCCGTGTAATAGACGCTGATTCCGCGCTGGACGGGCGTGGGGTCGAACGGATCGGGCAGGTGGCTGGTCTGCGCCCGATGGACCTCCTCGACGTACTCGACCGGCTTGAAGTATCCGCCGTCGTGACCGGCCGCGACGAACGACCGTTTGCCGCCCGCTCCCCAGAGGTTGGGATGCCCCACGTCGTGATCGTCGGGAATGGTTACCGTGGGCGTGTTGCGGATCGCCTCGCCGAAGTCCCGCCCGAACTTCAGCCAGTAGGCGTAGTGCCGGTTGTGGTCGTAGACCTGATCGCCGGAGAAGAAGAGCAGGTCCGGCTCAAGCCGCTTGAGATTCTCGACGATGTCGCTCTTGGGAATATCGCCCCCATGGCCCGGGTAGATCGAATTGCCGGTGAAGGCGGCCACCACGATCTCGTTCTTGTCGACGGGGTTGCGGCGTACGATCCCCTCGTAGACGGCCGACTCGCCGTGGCGCACCCGGTAAGGTACCTCCTGCGTCATGTCCCAGTTCTCCACCCGAAGCGGCGCGGTCCATCCGGGTGTTATCACTTTCGTGGTGGCAACCTCCTGCCACCGGCCGTCGCGTTTCACCTCCAGGCGGACCGTGCGCGGGTCGCCTTCTTCGAGTGGATACAACTGGGCGGTGAGTTTCAGCAGGTTGTCGTGGACGGTGTACAGGGCAAAGCAGATCACCCGGTCCTTACTAACCTTGGGGATCTCCAGGAGGTTGGCCGGCCGCTTGGCGCGAGGCTTCTTCTTTGCGGCAGCGGCCCCGGCGGTGGAAACGCCGAAGCCGACGGCAAGGGTCAGCACCATCACCCACGTCGATGTCGTCTTGAAAACTCGCATGTTTCCTCCTTTCTCAAGGATTCCCTGGGTTGCTCGGCAAACGTTTGTTCCCTCACCACTTGGCCCGGCCCTCGGCCGCAGCCAAACGTAGCGCGAACGTCCTGGTTTGCCCGGCTGCACAAGTGGGGACGGACGTGCTCCGAAAAGATGCTAACGCGCCGTTAGCTGCGTTTCAACAACCTGGGCCGGTTTTTCCACCTCGGCGTCCATACAATTCGTGGTGAGAGTGTGCAGGCCCACAATACTCCCCTCAGCGACGTTTCGGCATCAACGCGCCGGACGCCTTCCGCCAGGCCTCAAGCTCCCCTTTGAGCCGGGCGGCCTTTTCGGGCATTTGGGTGGCCAAATCGCGCTTCTCTCCGATGTCCTCCGCAAGGTTGTACAACTCGACGGAACCGTTGTCAAAGTTCTCAATCAGCTTGAAATCTCCCCGGCGGACGGCGCTGCCCAGGCGGTTGTCACCGTGCCAGGCGTAGTTCGGATAGTGGAAGTAGACTGCCCCGCGCCGCAGCCCACCCGATCCGGTAAGCAGCGGCATCAGACTCTCGCCGTCCGGCGCTTCGTCCGGGCCAGGCTTCAGGCCCGCGGCCTGAAGCAGCGTGGGATAAAAGTCCATGCTCACCACCGGTACCCGACAGACGCTGCCCGGCCGCACCACGCCCGGCCAGCGGACGATCAGCGGCACGCGGATCCCGCCCTCATAAAGGTATCCCTTCCCCAAGCGAAGAGGCCGGTTGTCGGCCGCTCCCATGAATCCGCCGTTGTCGGAGGTGAAGATCACCAGCGTCCGGCCGGACAGATCCAATGCGTCGATCGCCGCCAGCACGCGCCCCACGGCGGCGTCCATACCCTCGATCATGGCCGGGTATCTCGCGTCGTTGAATCCCGGTCCTTTCTGCCCGGCGTACTTCTCCAACAGCGGCTTCGGCGCCTCCATCGGCCAGTGGACCGTGTAGTGCCATAGAAAGAGCATGAACGGCCGCTGGCGACTGGCCCGCATGAAGGCCACCGCCTCGTCGGCCAGCCGGTCGGGCAGGTACTCGCCCCCGCGGCGATCTTTCAGGGTGGGGATGCGGTAGGGATCGAAATAGGTGGGCGGTCCGCCAAAGCCACAGCCGGCGACGTTCAGGTCGAATCCCTGTCGCTGGGGGTAGAATTCGGGCTTGCCGCGACCGCCGCCGCAGAGGTGCCACTTGCCCAAGAAGGCCGTGGCATAGCCGGCCGCCTTCAGCCGCTCGGCAATCGTCACCTCCTCGAGCGGCAGATGGTCCAGTGTCTCGGCCGAGATCAGGGGCGCGTCTTTCCGCGCGAAACCGGGGCGGTCGGGAATGTGGGTGGTCAGGTGCAGCCGTGCCGGCGACCTGCCCGTCAGGGTCGCCGCCCGGGTGGGCGAACAGACGGGCGCGGCCGCGTAGGCGTCGGTAAACCGCATGCCCTGCGACGCCAGCCGGTTGAGGTTCGGTGTCTCGAGCCGCCGGTTGCCCTGACAATTCAGGTCCATCCACCCCAGATCGTCGGTGAGGATGAACACAAAGTTTGGTCTCGTACCTTCTGGCGCGGCATGGGTCAAGGTCGGCACCAACACCACGACCGCCGCCAAGAGAGGACCCTTCGGGAACACATGTCGTAGCATCCCGTTCTCCTGCGGAGTTTCAGGGGGCCGCAAACACTGGCATTTTGCAGCGCCCGCGGCGCTGCGTCAAGTTTCTCCCCCCCGGGGCTCTCTTGGCCGCTGCTTTCGTGTGCCCACAGCCCATAGCACCGTTTAGCCCGAAGTTCCCTTGGAATTCGCGAGAGAACTTCTTGCCAGCAAACGAGTTAAGCT
>CAZUAM010000479.1:0-5857 GCA_964618095.1 uncultured Planctomycetaceae bacterium
GGGATGATCCACCAGCAGGAACGAGGTCCCGTAGATCCGCCCGAGCACGTCCGGTTTCATGATTTCGCTGGGCAGCCCGCAAAACACCACCCGCCCTTCCCACAGTGCCACCATGCGATCGCTTTCCAACGCGGCGTGATTGACGTCGTGGGTGACCGCCACGATCGTCACGCCCGACTGCTTGTTGGCCCGGGCCAACAGCCCGCGGATTTCGATCTGGTGGCGGTAGTCGAGGAAGGTGGTGGGCTCGTCCAGCAGTAGGACGCCGGCGCCCTGGGCCAGTGCGGCGGCAATGTAGACCTTCTGGCGTTCGCCGCCGCTTAAGCTATCCAGCAGCCGGTCGGCGAACTGGCTGGTGCCGGTCAGCTCCAACGCCTCGCGGACCGCCAGCCGATCTTCCTTGCTGACAGCGGAGAAGGGGCTGAGGTACGGGTAGCGGCCCATCAGCACGAACTGCTCGACGGTGAAGGGCAACCCGCGGCCGTCGGCCTGGGGGACATAGCCGATCAGCCGGGCCAGCTCCTTCTGGGAGTAGCTTTGCAGCGGCCGGCCGCAGATTTCGATTTCCCCGCTTCCGCCGGCCAGCAGCCGATCGATGCATTTCAACAACGTGGTCTTGCCGGCCCCGTTGGGACCCACGATCGACAGGTATTCGCCCTGCCGGACGGCAAACGAGACGTCGCGAAGGATCTCTTTGCTCCCCAGGCGGAACGAGAAGTTGCGGATCTGGATGACGTCCGGCGGTTGCATGATTACTGCCAGTCGATTTCCGGATGGATCAGGCGGGCGAGCTTCTCGACCAGCAAGATAAAACGGGGCCCGGGAATGGAAGCGAAATCATCGTCAACTACGTAGACTCGCCGGTTCTTGACCGCCTCGACCGCGGCGACTTGTTGCCAGTCTCTGAGAATAGTCTCCTTGTCGAGTTTTGTTTCCGAGATGGGCCGAACGAGATCGATGATCACCTGGGGTTTCATCCAGAGGATCCCCTCGCTGGAGATCAGCGGAAACGGGGCAGCGACGTCTCGGCAGGCGTTCTGCCCCCCGGCCAGCGTGATGAGCTTGTCGAAGAAGCCGTCGGCGGCGGCAACGGTCACGCCCTCCAGCTTACCGCTTCCGGCGGGCCGGGCGACGACAAACAACACCCGGGGACGATCTCGCCCGGCCGTTTTTCGCTCGATCCGCCCGATGCGGGAGTGAACGTCGGAGACGATCTCTTCGGCCCTTGCCTCCTCGCCGAGAGCGCGGCCGATAGTGGTGATCGAATCGAGGATTCCTTCGACACTCTTGTGAGAAACGGCCAAGGTGTTCAGCCGCAATCTCCTCAAGGCCGCCCGAGACTGCTGGTTGTCGTCGCGGATCACCACCAGATCGGGCTTCAAAGCCAGCAGGGCCTCGAAATTAGGGTCGAGGAATCCGCCGACCTTGGCCTTTGTCCTTGCCTCCGGCGGGTACTTGCAGTATCGCGTCACGCCGACCACCCGATCTCCCAACCCGAGCTCGAACAGCGTCTCAGTAACGTCGGGCGACATGGAGACGATCCGCTCGCATCTTCGGGTCTCGGGCGGACGGTCGCTGCGCGGCTTGCTCAGCAGCCCTTTGGCCAGAAAGCTTCCGGCGAAGACCAGCAGGATGATCGCGGCCAGGAGGAGTTTATCGCGCATCGGTTTGCTTTTCTATCCAGCGGCCACCGTCAGATCGGCAAAAACAAAGCCGTCCCGTTCCACGATAGCACCCAGCCGGACGGGGATCGGGTGCGCGAACATCGGGCCGGCGGAGACGCACGTGTGAAACTCTCCACGCTCGGCACAAGGGTCCACGTCGGCCGGGAGCCGCGCCAGCAGGTTCTCGTCAAACACCGCACCGGCAATCTCCCGAGGTACCTTCTTCGGGTCGATACAAGTGACGTGAGCCACCAGTCCGCCCGCGATCATCTCCTTGGCCAGCACCGCCGTGGGGCGTTTCCAAAGAGGAAACAGCGGGCCGATACCGGTTCCGGATAGCTGTGCCTCGCGGTAAGCGCGGACGTCCTCCGAGAGCAGGTCGCCGAAGACCATCCGCGTAACCCCCCCTCTCTTGGCCTCTTGGAGGGCAAGGCCCATCGCTTCTGCATAGGCCCCGTTCGAGCAGATCGCAGGGATCGGCACGCGCCGCAGGGGCAACCCGGCCGCCTCGGCCTGGGCGGCCAGAACGTCCTCGCGGACCCCGTGCATGGAGATCCGCCTATAGGGTTCGGTGACCACGGTCAACAGGGCGACCACCTCGACATCGTTCTGTTGACGGACCGCGTTGAGCGCCCAGGCACTGTCCTTGCCGCTACTCCAGCACAGCCAGGCGCGGGGTTTCGGCACGGGAGCAACCCTTCAGCATGGTTTGAGAGGAAGGCGAATCGGCAATTCGGGTATCATAGCACGCCCGATCGGCCGGCTGTCAACCCCCGCTGGTCAACTCGGCCACTTCGCGATATAAAACCAACAGTTTCCGATGCAAGGAGGTCCGAGATGCCGCTGTTTGGCCGAGGAAAGAAGGACCACCCCACAGCAGCATCACCCGCGCCACCGGCCGAACCCGCTCCGGACCGGCCGGCGGAGCGCGAGCTGCTCACGACCCGGATCGGCCGCCAGCTTCTCGACCACGCCCGCCGTCACCGCGCCGGGCTGCTCTCGGCGCGATTCTGGTCCGAGGGGTTGATGAGTTGGGCCATGAAAGACCCGGCCTTCAAGATCCAACTGTTTCGCTTCGTCGACGTCTTTCCCATGCTCGACACACCCGCGAAGGTGCACGACTATCTGGTCGATTACCTCAGCCAGCCCGGGGTCACGCTGCCGACGGGGATGGACCTGGGACTGAAGGCGGGTGGGTTGGCCAAGGGCGTGATGGCCAAGACCATCGCCGGCCGGATCACCGCCATGGCGGGCAACTTCATCGCCGGCACCGACGCCGAGTCGGCCGTGTCGAAGTTGCAGGGTCTCTGGAACCACGGCATCGCCTTTAGCGTCGACCTGCTGGGCGAAGCCTGCCTGAGCGACCAAGAGGCACAAGTCTATCAGCAGCGATACCTCGACCTGGTCCGTACCCTGCCCGAACAAGTGCAGCACTGGAAGGCCAACCCGCAACTCGAGACCGACCACCTGGGCCCGATCCCGCGCGTGAACGTCTCGATCAAGCTGAGCTCGCTCTCTGCCCGCACCGATCCGATCGACTTCCAAGGCTCGCTCGAACGCCTCTGCGACGCCCTGCGGCCGATCCTCCAGGCTGCCCGTGAGAAGAACGTCCTGATCAACTTCGACATCGAACAGTACGCCCTGAAGGAGCTGACGCTTACGCTGTTTACGCGCTGCTGCGAAGAGATCGACTTTTCGGCCGGGCTGGCACTCCAGGCGTACCTTCGCAGCGGCGAGCAAGACGCCGAGCGGCTGATCGCCTGGGCCCGGCGGACCGGCCGGCAGGTAACGGTGCGACTGATCAAGGGGGCCTACTGGGACTACGAGGTGATTCACGCCGAGCAGATGGGCTGGCCCGTGCCGGTCTGGACCGACAAGCGCCAGACCGACGCCTGTTTCGAGCGGATGGCCGGGCGGTTCGTGGCCGCGGTGCCCCGCCGGGCTGATCAGGGTGGCGTCAAGCTGGCCCTGGGGTCGCACAATGTGCGTTCGATCGCCTACACGCTGGCACTGCTTAGGGAACACGACCTGCCCGAATCGGCCCTGGAGGTGCAGGCGCTCTACGGCATGGCCGACCAGCTCAAGGCGGCCGTGCTCAAGCACGGGCTGCGGATGCGGGAGTACGTGCCGGTCGGCCAGATGATCCCCGGCATGGCCTACCTGGTCCGGCGGCTGCTGGAAAACACGTCGAACCAGTCGTGGCTCCGTGCCGGCTTCTCCGACAATCTCCCGGACCAGCAACTGCTGGCCTCGCCGCATACACCGGACCAGCCCGATGAGGGGCAGCAACGTTTAGCCGCCGCCGGCACGGCGGCGCAGGCCCAACGCCACCAGCTCAGCCCGGCCATCGACGGTCTCGGCGACGGACAACCACTTTTCAACGAGCCGGCCCACGATTTCTCGCAGCAGGAGCAGCGCGAGCATTTCGCGCAGCAGATCCGCTCGGCCGAAGTCCCGCAGGTGAGCGACAAAGCGACCGCGGAAGAGGCCCAGCACGCGATCGCCCGGGCCGCGGCAGCCTTCCCCCAGTGGCGCGAGATGGAGCCGCTTAAGCGCTCGGCGATCATCGTCAAGGCCGCCGCGGAACTGCGAGCCCGCCGCGACGAGCTGGCCGGGATCATGATTCGCGAGGCCGGCAAGACCTGGCGCGAGGCCGACGCCGACGTCTGCGAGGCGATCGACTTCTGCGAATACTACGCCCGCTCGGCGGTCGGGCTGTTCCAGCCGCGACGCCTGGGCCGCTTCGTCGGCGAGTTGAATCTCTGCTGGTATCAGCCCCGGGGCGTGGCGGCGGTGATCAGCCCCTGGAACTTCCCGCTAGCCATCTGCGCCGGCATGACCACCGCCGCGCTGGTGACCGGCAACACCGCAATTGTAAAACCTTCGACGCAGACCCGGGGGATCGCCCGGCTGATGTGCGAGGTCCTCTGGCAGGCCGGCGTGCCGGCCGACGTGCTCCAGTTTATGGCCGGCTCCGGCAGCGTGGTCGGCGCCGCCCTGGTCCGCGATCCTCGCGTGGCGCTGATCGCATTCACCGGATCCAAGAAGGTGGGGCTCGACATCCTCCGGGCGGCCGGCCAGGTGCCCGATGGGCAGGGCTTCGTCAAGAAGGTCGTCTGCGAGATGGGCGGCAAGAACGCAGTGATCGTCGACGAGTCGGCCGATCTGGACGAGGCCGTCCTGGGCGTGCGCCAGTCGGCCTTCGGCTACTGCGGCCAAAAATGTTCGGCGTGCAGCCGGGCGATTGTGCTTTCCGGCGTTCACGACCTGTTCCTCAGGCGGCTGGTCGAATCGACGCGCTCGCTGGTGATCGGCGACCCCATGGCCCCGGAGACCGACCTGGGGCCGGTCATCGACCCGGGTGCAGCGGCCAAGATCCGCGAGTACATCGAGGTGGGCAAGGGCGAAGGCAAGCTGGAGCTGGCCTGCGAGGTGCCAGCCGGGTTGGCGGAGCGAGTCGGAAAACCCTACGTCGGGCCGCACATCTTCTCGGGCATTCGGCCCGAGCACCGGCTGGCCAACGAAGAGATCTTCGGCCCGGTGCTCTCGGTGATCCGGGTGGACAGTTTCGACGAGGCCCTCGAGGTGGCCAACGCGACGACCTACAAGCTGACCGGCGGCGTCTACAGCCGCAAGCCGTCACACCTGGCGGCCGCCCAGCGGGAGTTCCGCGTGGGCAACCTCTACCTGAACCGCAGGATCACCGGCGCGTTGGTCGGCCGGCAGCCGTTCGGCGGTTTCGGCCTCTCCGGCACCGGCACCAAGGCCGGCGGAGCCGATTACCTGCTGCACTTCGTCGAGCCCCGCTCCTCCACCGAGAACACCATGCGCCACGGCTTCGCCCCGGGGTTGGAGTGAACTCTTTGCAAGCTGTAGGCTATGCTTCAGGATATCGCCTCCACGACGAATCCGGACTGCCAGCGTAAAAGGTCTCGAATAGCGGGGCGTCAAGCTGCGGGCAGACGTTGGGTTGCGCAATCAAACAGGCGTTAGCAAGGGCTGGCAAGCCGCCCACGGCAGCCCTGGCCGACGGACTGCGGAAGCGGTATAAAGGGGCGAAGGCGATTGTCGCCGGCCCGGTGCTCACCACCGGGTACTGAGTACTCAGAGCCTGTGAAAAAATTCCCGACGCGCACCCGAAATCAAGGAGGATGTCTGGACACGAGTCCGGGATTGCGCTAAAAGTAGGTCAT
>CAZUAM010000480.1:0-5849 GCA_964618095.1 uncultured Planctomycetaceae bacterium
TGGACCCCGTGGAGCGATGATTGACCCTCCCACCCATTCCAGCCGCCGCCCCGACGGCGGCCGCAATGGGTGGAAAATGGGGGAAATCGTTCCTCACGTAGTGGTCAATCATCGCTCCACGGGGTCCAGGCTCGGGGTGGCGCTTACAGTCTGAGATGGTACAATGCGTCGAAGAACCGTGCGAATCAGACTGTATGAACACAAGATCGGGCAGAGAACATAGGAGACAACAATGCACATGACACGAAGGGGTTTCTGTGGATCACTGGTGGCCGGAACTGTCGGAGCGGCAACGTGCCACACGCAACTGCTCGGTGAGGGAGTGCCCGGTAACGATCGCGGGGACAACCTGGCCGAGCCCACACCCCAACAGCTTGCGTGGCAGGACTTGGAGCTGGGCCTGTTTATTCACTTCGATATGGTAACTTACACCGGGCAGGCGAAGCCGCCAAAGCCGGCGGACCCGAATATATACAACCCGGTCAAACTGAATACCGATCAGTGGCTCGAGACGGCCAAGGCCATGGGCGCCAGGTACGCGGTGTTCGTCGCCAAGCACTGCACTGGTTTTCTGTCATGGCAGAGCAACGCCTATCCGTACGGCGTCAAGCAAACCTCGTGGCGCGGCGGCAAGGGCGACGTGGTCGGGGATTTCATCGCTTCGTGCAAGAAGTTCAATATCAAACCGGGTTTGTATGCAAGCGTTTCCAGCACCGCTTGGTGGGGAGTCGACAATCCGGGCGTAATCAAATGGGGTGACAGGAAACAAGAGGATTACATCAAGGCCTGCGAGGCGATGCTGACGGAACTCTGGTCGAACTACGGCGAGGTGACCGAAATCTGGTTCGACGGCGGCGCGTTGCCGCCGGAAAAAGGCGGACCCGACCTGGTTCCCATACTGAAGAAGCATCAACCCAACGCGATTGTGTTTCAAAGCCCCGCTCCCGGCGGAATTCGCTGGATCGGTAATGAACGCGGCGTAGCCGGCTATCCATGCTGGAGCACGGTTAAGAAGCTGAACGATCCAGGTGCGGGCGACCCGGACGGCAAGATATGGAACCCCGGCGAATGCGATGTCCCGATGCCGGGACACAGTTGGTTCTGGAACCCAGGCCAGAACAAAAACATCAAGCCGCTTGAAAGCCTGATAGATATGTACTACAGGTCGGTGGGGCACAACTGCAACCTGCTGCTGAACGCCACGCCCGACAAGACAGGCCTGATTCCTCAAGCCAACATCAGACACTATGCGGATTTTGGCAAGGAAATCCGCCGTCGCTTCGGCAAACCCGTGGCTGAGACCAAAGGCGAAGGCGACACGGTCGAACTTGTGTTGATGAAACCTGCGCAGATCGACCATGTGATTGTCATGGAGGACATTGCGCATGGTGAACGTGTACGGGCATATGAGGTCGAGGGTCTGGTGCCGGGCAATAAATGGCAGAAGCTCTGTGGCGGCGTTTCGATCGGACATAAGAGGATTCAGCAGTTCAAACGCACTGAAGTCGCCAAAATACGCTTTTATGCGACGAAGGCCGTTGCGGTGCCAAAGATCCGCCACTTGGCCGTGTTTAGCGTCGGATAGGTCACAGGATTGAGAGATTTGCCGAATCGTTGCGTTCAAAGGCCATACTCGACGTTTCAAGGAAACCTCCAGTCATGAACAGATTCCTTTTGCCGAGCCTCCTCTCTGTGTTAGTCTTCGCGCCGTGCACCTCTCCCACCAACGCCAAGGAGGCCGCCGGCAGCCGGCCGAATATCGTCTTCATGCTTGCCGACGACATGGGTTGGGCGCAGCCCGGGTTCAACGGCGGCTGGAAGGAGCTGACGCCAAACATCGACAAGCTGGCAGCCCAGGGCCTGAAGCTCACGCAGTTCTACACCCATTCCGTTTGCGCCCCGACCCGCGGCGCATTTCTCACGGGCCGCTATGCCTTTCGGAATTGGATGGACTGGCGTTCGGAAGACTTTGGCAAGCCCAGCTACCTGAAAAAGCTCGGACTCACGCTCGCACGTAACGATAGCGGCGAGCCCACCCGCCGCATCCACGCCCTGGATACCAACGAACGCACGATTGCCGAAGCGCTCAAGGAGGCCGGCTACTTCACCGCCTTGATCGGCAAGTGGCACTGCGGTGAGTGGTTGAGAGAGCACTTGCCTATGCAGCAGGGATTCATGCACCAGTACGGACATTACGCCTGGGGGATCGACTACTACACCAAGACCATCGTGCACAACGCCCCGGCACGCTTCGCGGTCTACGACTGGCACCGCAACCAGCGGCCGTTGAAGGAAGAGGGGTATACCACCGACCTGTTCGCTGTAGAGGCCGAGCGCGTCATTGCCAGGCAGACCGTGGATGAACCTTTCTTCCTTTACGTGCCCTTCAATGCCGTTCACGGCCCGCTTAACGAACCGCCACGTTACAGCGACAAACATGACGTCCGCAGCGCCATGTTGAAGTGTCTCGACGACGCCGTCGGTCGTATCGTCGCAGCGATCGACAAGCACGGGTTCAGAGACAACACCCTGATCATCTTCACCAACGACAACGGGCCGGTGTTGGAGGAGATGAGCAAGCCGTACCGGGGCGCCAAGAACACTACCTTCGAGGGCGGCGTGCGCGTGCCCTGCCTGGTGCGCTGGCCCGGCCAAACGCGCCCCGGAAGCTCCAACCACGGCATGATGTTCATCGCCGATTGGTTTTCCACGTTCATCACGCTCGGTGGTGGCAGGCATGAGCAAGAACTGCCGGTCGACGCGATCGACATGACCAGGATGCTATTTGACGGCAAGCCCAGCCCGCGAGACGAGATCATCTTCGAAGTCACCGGCAGCGTCCGCTTACCCACCATTCGTAGCGGGGACTACAAGCTCATGGGCGAGATGCTGTTCAACATCAAGGAAGACCCCAGCGAGACGACGGACATTGCCGACAGGTACCCAGAGATCGTCAAGAAGCTGGCAGCTCGTCTGGAGGAGGTCGGGAAGCAACGCCCGCCGCTGGGCAACAAACCGCTGCTCATGGATCCGCCTCTGCCTTACATCTACGGACTCGAGGAGAACAAGAACCCGCCGGAGTGGCTAAAGGAAGCCGTCGACAAAGTCCGCGCCACCCAACCGAAGAAGTGGGCACCAGGCGAAACTCCCTGGCCACAGGCACCGAAGGGGGCCAACGCAAGCAAGCAAAGTTAAACGCGTCGCGGCTGCGGTGATGTAGTGTTGGCAAGACGGGTGCCTTTTCACTGCTTCCGCCGCGGGGCGTTGCCCCCCGGCTATTGGAAACCTGCGGCACGAGATCTTGATCGTGAAGATAACTCTACCAGCGGCTCTCTTGACCTTGGCCCTGTCCTCCATGGCCGGCGCGGCCGACGACGCGCGGGTCGTCTGGCTCGAGTCGGAGCAGTTCGATGATACCGGCCGATGGTCCAACGACCCGCAGCACGTTGACCTGACGGGCTCGCCGTATCTGCTGGCTACCGGCGTGGGCAAGCCGGTCGCCGACGCGACGACCACGGCGGCGGTCCCCGCAGCGGGCACGTATCGCCTGTGGGTGCGGTGCCGCGACTGGCTGCCGAGCCATAGCCCGGGGCAGTTCCAGGTGCTCCTCGGCGGCAAGGCGTCGGAGGTGACGTTCGGCCGGGCCGAGACCGACGCGTGGCAGTGGGTCGACGGCGGGACGTTCGATCTGGCGGCCGGCGACCTCGAGGTGCGTTTGCACGACCTGACCGGCTGGTGGGGACGCTGCGATGCGGTGGTGTTGGCATCCGACGGCTTTAAGCCCGAGAACGATCTCGCCAGACTCGCCGCCCAGCGGCTTGCGCATCGCGGCGTCAGCCCGGCGGTCGAGGCGATGGGGCCGTACGACGTGGCAGTCGTCGGCGGCGGGCCGGCGGGAATCGGAGCGGCGCTCTCCGCGGCCCGTCCGTCGCCCTAACGCCCGGTGAGTCGCCGTATTCCCCGCCCGCTCACCGCGGTCGCACACTCTTCACGGGCCCGCGCGTGTGCATCGCGTCTTCGCCGCAACGTCCCGCGGCTTTACATGGGGGACATTGGCAGTACACTTTCTCCCTGGGTACCCCCGGCCATCCCATTTCTTTCCGCTGGCCGAGGAGGTCGACCCAGAGGGGCTCGTCGGCTTCCCGAACCAACGACGACGCTGCTCGGCGGTGGCGTGTGCCTGCAAATACACGCCCGGCGACTGCGGCGAAGACGGTGGTAGCGGCACTCTTCAGATTCCAGGAGCGGCAAAGATGCCGGTGCAGTTCTGGCGTCGCGGAGCCTCTCGTCGGGTAGGCGGCCGGGTCCTCGAATGAGGAACACCGACCGCCCCCCTCCGAACCGTTCGTGCGATTTTCGCCCCGTACGGCTCTTCCTACGACTCGATTTCCTGGTCATGGCGCACTCCTCTGCTATTCAGCATAGCGGCTAGAATAAGCACTTGGAGTGTCCGGCAATTCGGCGCCACCTCAATGGGGGGGGCTCCGGATTGCAGGATTGAACATCGGCATGTTGTTCAGCGGGTGGTTGTCGACACCAGGCAGCCTTGCGATACTGTCCGTGACGATTGTGTAGCAGCTCCCTTCGGCATTTGGCCGATGGCCGATTAAGAAAGAGAACAAGAACACGGCATGTACCCAGCGAAACATGAAGTTCGTCGGTTTAGCGCTAATGACGCTTACGCTTGCGATTCAGGCTGTTGCCGAAGACAACGTCGCGGAGGCGCAACGCTAGAAGACGGTGAGCGACATCGTTTATCGCGACGGACATGGAATAGCCGACTACCGTATCGCGGGGCGCGCGGCGGGTACAGCACCGCCCCCAACAGAGGGACAAGCTTATGATTCATCCGAACTTCCTCGTGACGCTCGCCTTCTCATTTGCCGTGGCAACGAGCTTGGCCAACTCACCCGGCGCCGAAGTCCGTATTCCTGCTTTTACGGCCTACCTCGATCCCGATGTACGCGGCGCGCGCGTGTCGGCGCGATCGGGCATCACGGCGTGGAAAGACCCTGAACTGAAGGTGCTGTGGTTGGGCCGGATAAAAACGCCTGGGCGGCTCAAGTGCGCCGTTCTGATGCGTCTGGGCCCAGACGTGACCTCCAGGCTGCGCCTCACCGTGGCGGGACAATCCCATGAAGCCAGCGTCAGCGGTTTCGACAAAGAGAGCGGTTTCGACAAAGAGAGCAGTTTCGACAAACAGAGGGGTTCCGACAAAGAGAGGGTCATCGCGGCCGACTTCGGCACGTTCGACGTCCGGCAAGCCGGTTACCAGCGATTTGTGCTGGAATCCCTCAATGAACCGGGCACACCGTTCGGCGATGTCGGTGCGCTGGTTTTGAGCGGTCCCGCCTCCAAGGACGCGCACTTCAACCTGAAGCCGCGTCGCAACGCCGCGTCCGTGCATCTGATGTATCCGGTTCCGAAGGACACCAATGTCGCGGCGTTCTACTGCGAGGTGACCGCCGTCGAAGACCCGCTCTGGACGTTCTACATGGCGTGCGGCTGGCACCGTGGCTATTTCGGCATGCAGGTGAACAGCCCCCGAGAGCGGCGGATCATCTTCAGCGTGTGGGACAGCGGCGGCGAGGCCCGAGACCGCAGCAAGGTCGGTGAGGAAGACCGGGTCAAGCTGGTTGACAAGGGAGAAGGCGTCCACACAAATGCCTTCGGTGGG
The DNA here is from genome assembly GCA_964618095.1 of uncultured Planctomycetaceae bacterium. Taxonomy (GTDB): domain Bacteria; phylum Planctomycetota; class Planctomycetia; order Pirellulales; family Thermoguttaceae; genus CAZUAM01. Next base: position 5,678 of record CAZUAM010000480.1, read on the forward strand.
GAAGGCACGGGCGGACACAGCCACCTGGTATACCGGTGGAAGACTGGCGAGAAGCAGCGGTTCCTGGTGATGGCCCAACCCGCCGGCGCCACGCACACGATCTACTCCGGCTTTTATTTCCGCCTCCTCACCAGAATTCGTGGGTGAATTCGGGCTCGGGGAGGGCTCCGAG
>CAZUAM010000481.1:0-5848 GCA_964618095.1 uncultured Planctomycetaceae bacterium
GGTTGGCCCGGATGGCGTTGATCCCCAACAGCCGCTGGCCGGCCATCTTGGCCAGACACGCTCGGAAGTAGTCTTCCGGCCGGGCAAACGTATCGGCCATCCGCCAACGCTGCCAGTCGGCCAGGAACATATCGAGGAAGCGGCGATACGTTCGGGCATCCTCGCAATGGGTCTTGCCGAGTTGCTCGTAGTGTCGGGCCAGCCGCACCAGGTCGACCGCACTGCCCACGCCGTACTCCGAGATAAACACCGGCAGGCCGTTGCCCTGCACGGTTCGCAGCGTGCGGATGATGTCCGCCGTATGCGGCACCCGCTGATAGGGATGCTGGTCGCTGAGCACGTCTTCCCAGCGGTTCGAGCCGGGATTGCTGAGGCTGCCGATCGGCTCGAACTTCATGCCCTTGGGAAACACCGCGAAGCGGGACGCGGCCGGCTTCTCTCCCGGGGCGATCTGCCCGTAGCTCCAGGGGCCGTTGGGATTCTTCTGGGCGGAGAAGTCCTTCGTCGCGTTATAGGTCTGCCCCGAGGCCGACTTGATGATCACGTCCAGGGCCGTGGTGTCGGCCCCGTAGAACCCGTTGCCGAATCCCAGCACACAGTCGAGCGTATCGCCTGCCTTCACCGCCAGGGTCTTCGAGAAACGGCACGTCGGCCCGCGGTCCCCGACGTTGATCAGAGAGTCGAACAGCGCTTCCCCACTGAGCAGCACGTGGACGTCGGTGGTGGCCCGTTCCGCAATGCTGCTGAAGGTTGCCGCCACGTCGATTCGATCGTCGGCCGGGGCGGTCCAGCGAACCACCGCGTATTCGCCATTTTGGCCCGGATGAAACGCCAGTTGGCCCGGCGCCCAAGTGATGCCCAGGGCCTTGACCACGTGGTCCGTGGCGTTGCGGTTGACACAGGGATCGGTGCGATCGTGGTTCTGCCACATCTGGATACCGGCCACACCGCCGCGGTGCGTGTCCCAGCGGCCGCTGTTGAGGATCACCATGCGGGAATCATCCAGTTCGCGGAGTTTCGGCAGGAACTCTACCGCGTGGCGGAAGACCGGACCCTCGGGCGTCTCGTTCAACAGGCCCCAGATGACGATGCTAGGATGGTTCCGGTCGCGGCGGATCATGCCCAACACCGAATCGTCGTAACGCTTACCCATCTGCGGTGAATCTCCCAACAGCCAGGCGGCAAAACTCTCCTCGTAAACCATCAGGCCGATCTCGTCGCACAGTTCCAACTGATACCGCCGGGCAACCCCCGCGATGAAGCGGATCGTGTTGAAACCCATCACCTTCACGTTCAGAAGGTCCTTGCGCAACAGGTCCCGATCGTAGGCCACCCGCACACCCACCGGCGTGTCGGCCCCCGTGTGCGATCCCTTCAGGAACAAGCGCCGCCCGTTCAAATGAAAGGCCCCGTCCCGGAAGCGAAACTCGCGGAAACCGCAGCGAGTAGACCGCTCGTCGATCGAATCTAAGCCTTCCGTACCCACTCGGGCAGTCACCCGATACATGGCCGGATCGTTCAACTTCCACAGCCGGGGGTTGGCGACCTTCAGCGTGGTTTCCACGACCGTGTCGCCGGGCGGCAACTCTCGCTTTCTGATGGTCGCGTCCAGCATCTCACCGCTGTTCGCCGGCGCCACGCCGAACTCGAGTCGGCCCGGCACGGTCGTCGTGCCCGCGTTGCGGACGTTCGCGCGGATGCGAATCACGCCGGTTTTCGCGTCCGGACGGACAAACAGGTCCTCCACGCGGACGGCGGGAGTGACGAGCAATTCAACGGAATCGGTAATCCCCCCGTAGTTGAAATCGCTTCCCGGCGAGTAAGGGGCCGTCTTGTTGCGACGCGGCGTCTGATGCAGGGCGACCCCGTCGATCGCCTCCGGCGTGGGATTGAGCACCCGAACCGCCAGGCGATTGACCGCCCCGGGCTTGAGGGTCTCGGTCACATCCAGTACGAACGGATCTTCCCCGCCCTCGTGGGTTCCGACGTGAACGCCGCCAAGCCAGACGTCCGCCAGATAGTCGACTGCCCAGAACCGCAATAGGTACCGTCCGCCCGGATGGGGATTCGCCGGCGGGGTAAACTCGCGCCAATACCAGGCCACGCCGTGATAGCTGGGAAACACCTCCTGGATGATCCAGGGTACCCGGGTTCGTTTCGCTTCCGGGACCGCAGCAGCATACCACTGCTTCTGGCGGCCGATGTTCTGTGGATCGGTTGCCAACAGCCATTCTCCGTCCAGCGACATGACACGGGCCGACACCGGAACATCGGCCATCGCCAGGCAGACCAGGACATTGGCCCAGAACAGCCCAATCATACTCGACAAAACTGTTCTCATGACAATCCTCCTTCACCTGTTGTCGCATGCGTTTCGGATAGCCTGAAGATACTTCATGCTGTGGACTACATCGGGCTCCAGGTAGCTGCCTTCGCTCCATCCATTGAAGCAGCTGATGCTGGGAATCTTGGGACCGTTGTGGATGTTGCCCTTCTGCTTCGTCGCGCCCAAAGCGTGTTCGAACGGTTCGGGCGGACAAGAACAGCTTTGACGGTTTCTTTGCCCAAGTGTCACTGTTATGATAGACCATGTGGTTCGCCACGTCCAGCATCACCGCCTGTATGGACGGCTTGGGAAAAGCGAACCTGGGGCAAACGTCATCGCATTGGGCCCTGGCGGTATGTCCGGAGACTCCTTCTGCGATTCCATGCCGACGATGGAGGTGGCGCCGAATTGCCGGACACTCCAAATGCTTAGTTTTGCTGCTAAACTGAGCAGCGGAGGAGTGAGCTATGGCCGGGAATTCGAGTCGCAGGAAGCGTCGTGGTCGTCGTGTGTACAGTGACGAGCTGAAGGGGGAGGCCGTCCAGATGTTGCTGGACGGGCACCGCGCGGAATCGGTGGCCTCGAACCTCGGGCTCAGCAGCGTCAGCCTTCTGTACCGCTGGAGGGCCAAGCTGCTCAGGCAAAGCGGTCCGGCGGCGGCCACCCTGGAGAGCCGCTTGCGGCAATTGGAGGAGGACCTCCGCCGCGTCGAGCGGGAGCGTGACATCTTAAAAAAAGCCTTGGCCATTTTCAGCCAGCGGATGTGACCGAGGTCTACGCAGCCATCCAGCAGCTTGAGGAGGAATCTTTCCCCGTGTCCCTGTTGTGCGAATGCCTCAGCGTCAGCCACTCCGCCTATTACGCCTGGCGGCAAGACGGAGTCTGCGCACGGAAGCGCGACGACAACCGCCTGCGGCCCATGATCCGCAGCATCTTCTGGGAGCACCGCCGGCGCTACGGCGCGCGGCGGATCGCGGTCGAGCTGGGGGCCCACCACCAGCCCTGCGGCCGGCGACGGGTCGGCCGGCTGATGGACGAGATGGAGCTGGTCGCCATTGGACCGAAGTCGTTCAAGCCGCGCAAGACCGACAGCCGACACAGCCTGGGGTACAGCCCGAACCTCCTGATCGACGCGCCTCCGCCGGACGGCGTCAACCAACTGTGGGTCGGAGACATCACCTACGTTCCGCTTCTGGGTGGCGATTTCCTCTATCTGGCGATGCTGATGGACCGTTTTTCGCGGCGCATCGTCGGCTGGGATTTGCAGGATCACATGCGAGAATCGCTGGTTTTGGCCGCCTTGCGGGCCGCCGTCGCGATCCGCCGGCCCAGACCCGGCTTGATCCACCACACGGACCGGGGTGGCCAGTACGCCGGCGCCGAATACCGCAGGATGCTGGCCCGTGCGGGCATGCCGCAAAGCATGAGCCGCGCCGAGAACTGCTACGACAACGCCTTCATGGAGTCGTGCTTTGGCACCATCAAGACCGAACTCGAAATGAAACCTTACCCCAACGGACACGCTGCCCGAAAGGAGATTCCCGACTACATCCGATACTACAACACCAGGCGGCGACATTCCGCCCTGGGCTACTTGACCCCCGAAGCATACGAAGCCATGATCTCCTGAGGAGCCCGGGCAGTATGAGGATCCCGGACCAAAGCGCCCGAGCCTCTTCTGCGAACCTTGACCCGCAAGATCGCCCAAAACACGGACCCGACTCATGCCAGGTGTCGATTTCAACCTGCTCCGCAACGAGGTAGCCATGGAAGACGTACTCCGCCAGCTTCGGCTTCAACCCACGAGCCGATCGGGAGACCAACTGCACGGCCCCTGTCCCGTCCACGGCTCAAGGTCCCCAGGCAGCCGAACGTTCTCGGTAAACCTGGCCAACGCACGATACTACTGCCACAAGTGCCACAGTCGCGGCAATCAACTGGAACTCTGGGCGGTGGTCCACAAGCTACCTCTGTACGACGCCGCCGTGGATCTATGCCGTGCCTTGGCCCGTGAAGTCCCCTGGGTTCACCGCTGGTGACGCCCCCATCCCAATCGGAACAGCAGAGAAGAGGCACCGGTACTTTGAACCACCAAGAGACATTACCTTTCCTGACAACCCTTAAGCATTCGAACTGTCCGTCAAACTGGAGCCATCTCAGTCGGGGGTAGTCGCACATCTGCCGGCCAAATCGGGATAGGATCAGGCGTTCCCCAGCCGCCTCAACGCCTGTCTGCGTCGCTCGGCTCGGGCCTTGGCCGCCCGCTCAGAACGCTCCCAGGCTCGGAGCGCGGCCTCTGGACTCTCGAACACCGCCGCCGGCACGTACTCGTCGTCTTCCTCGGCAACCCAATCTGCATCTTCCGGGTCGGCAAGGAAGAAACCTTGGCTGTCCACGACAACCCAGCCGGCTTCACGAGCTTCGATTCGCGTTCCGTCGTCGAGTCCGGATGTCTGGGCCTGCTTCAGACGCTCCGAGGGACCGGGCTTAGCCTCGCCGACCGCGTCTGGTGGTGGTGCCTGTGCCGCCCGGTTCTCGGCAGCCTCATGTACGTCTGCCCGCAAGTGTGCGACCCACTCCTGGTAAGTGCAGTCGAAGGCATCTTCATCGCCGACGCCGATTTCGTCCACCAGAGGACACTCAGACTCCGTTTCCGCCGTTGACGGATCACATGGCCCGACGAGCAGACCGTGATAGCGGTCTTCGATTCCGGTCAGAAACTCGTCGTCTTCGCCGTCGTCAGCTGGCCCTCTGGTCAGCTCCCGCAGCGTGGCCAAGACCTCTTCAAGCTGCTTGCCCGACGGGTCAGGCGGCACGTCCACGTAGTAGTCCTCGTCGATCCGCATTAGCTCCTTCAACCTGCGGCTGGTCTCAGGATCGGCGTCCAGATGCATCTCTCCGCCATCCCAGTCGGCGTCCCAAAGGACACCAGCTTCCAGACACTCGATCAGGATCTCCCATTCGCCGAAGTCCCCGCAGTTGGGCACGGGCAACTCGTCGGCAATCCCTCGCTGCCGACATGCGTCCAGTACGAGCTGCCTCCAGCTCGGCGGGCGCCCCGCCATCTCAGGGTCATCGATCTCAAGTTGCACCATATCCCACACCAGCGCGTAGAGCACCGCAACCGCCCCCTCCAGTACGGCGGTCAGCTTTGGCGAGGGTTCATTCTTACGGAGCAGGCCAGTGCCCACCTGGGCCAGAACCGCCAGCTTCTGGCCGTACTGAAGCGTGTCGAAGGGAGGGACGCCAAATTGCCAGATGGTCCCTTCTTCATCCTGTCGGACGTAGTCGACCAGGACGCCCAAGGCCTCCTGAAATAGGGTGGCCTCCGCACCTTCCAGGATTCGCTCACCGTCGGATGTCCACCACATGATTTACCTCGAACCCTCAGGGCTCCTTGTACACCCGAGGAAGTTGTCGACGCAAGATCCCGGCGGTTCTCGACACCGCTGCCGATGCATGGTACAAGAACCCCTGGTCGGGAGGTGCGGGACCACCGGTCCTGAAAGCACTCTGTGCTTA
>CAZUAM010000482.1:0-5830 GCA_964618095.1 uncultured Planctomycetaceae bacterium
AACCTGCACGGGGTATTACCCCACTAGGCCCTCAACCTAGCGCGTCTGCCAATTCCGCCATTCCCGCGTGGTTTGGGGGAACCACCCCGATTTTACCCCCGCAGCGGCGGGCGTCAAGTCGGGGTCCGCTTGACGACCAGCACGGTTCGGTCGTCGCGGTCGGGGGCGGCGGCGTGGGAGTTGAGGGTCTGCCGGGCCAAGCCGACCAACTGGTCGGCCGAGAGGTTCAGGTGGCCTGCCAGCGGCTCGGCAACGCCTGCCTCGCCCAGGGGCCGGCCCTCTCGGTCGGTGGCGTCGCGGAAGCCGTCGGTGAAGGCCACCAGCGCCTCGCCAGGCTGCAACTCGCAGCCGAAAGGCTCGTAGTTGGTTTCCGGCCCTTCTCCCAACGGGGGAGAGGGATGACTCAGCGACTCCCAGCGGCCGTTGCGGAGCAGGACAATGCCGGGCCGGCCGGCCGAGCAGTAGCAGACCCGCCCGGTGCCCGTCTCGATCAGGCCGTAGAACAGGGTGGCATACTGATCGCCGGCCGAACCGGTCCAGAGCGTCAGGTTGATCTGCTTCAGCGCCTGTTCGGCCTGGCGGTGGTACTGTCCGTGTGCCCGCAGCGCGGCCTTCAGGGCGCCGGCCGCCATGGCCGCCTGGAGCCCCCGATCCATGGCATCACCGACGGCGGCCGCCAGGAGTCCGTCGGGCAGGCAGAACCAGTCGTAGAAATCGCCGCCTACGGACTCCGACTGGAGGGTCCAGCCGGAGAGATCCCAGCCGTCGAGCACCGGGGAGATGGCGGGGAGCTGGTTCTGTTGGAGCTGCTCGACGGCGGCGAGTTGGCGTTTGAAGCGTGCGGCGTCGATTCCTTCGCGCAGGAGGATCTCGCGTTCCAGGTCGGCCGCCAGCCGCCCGGCGACCACCTCGAGGATGTTTGTCTGCCGGTCGTCGAAGTCGCGTCTTTCGGTGCAATAGACCCAGAGCGTGCCCAGCAGCGTGGTCGGTGTGGAGACGGGCACGCAGACGGCGGCGGCAACATTCTCCGGCGCCTTCCAGTGCCGCATGAGTTCAGGGTTGCTTAGCACCACCGCGTGTCCGAGGAGGGCCTCCAGATCGGCCACGGCCCCTCGCAGCGGGCGGGCGGGGGCGGTCATCCGATCGGGCGGCAGTCCCCAGCTCGAGCGGAGTTTCAGCTCGGTGGTGGCCTCGTCGAGCAGGTAGAGGGCAGCCGCCTGGCAGCCGAGGGCTTCGGCCCCGCCTTTGAGCACCGCTTGGAGCCGGGCGGCCAGGTGCTGCTGCTCGTCGGGATGGGGCACCACCGGGACGCCGGCCGCCAGCTCGGCCGCGCGCTGCCAGAGGGCATGCCGGACTTGAATCAACTCACCCACCATGCCCGACAGCGCGGAGGCCAGCGCCCGCGCACTTTCCTGTTCCACCGGCGACCTGGCGCCGGCGGGTCCGGGGCCGGCCGGATCGAGCCTGAGGTGTCCGAGAGGCACTCCGACGCCCGGGTTGACCGGGGCGGACCACGTCAGGCCGTTTGTTGGGCTTGGCACCGGGCCGGCAACGTACCGCAACGACCAGCCGGTTGCCCTCCGAAAGCCGTCGAGGACCTCGGGCAGACTGCCGAGTGTCTGGAGTCCGGGCCGGAAGGCCTCGGGGGGCCGTTCGGTATAGAGCTTCAGGTGCTTGGTGCCGGGCTTGGCCACGGAGACTTCGCCGGGGCAAGGGGGTGCGAGGGATGCAACCCGTCCGTGGCCTATCGACAGTCGGCGTCAACGGGCTCCGGCACAATCGACACGATCGGAACCTGTGACCGGCCTACGCGAGATTGTCTTGTCTGCGCAAACCGCCTATCATCCTTGAGCGACACATTTTAACATCGGCCGATTCGGGTTGGGACGTGAGTCGGATTTGGGGCGTGCCGGAGACCTTGACTGCGGTAGAGGCCGGAAATAACCTGGCAGTGTGGGGGAGCGTGTGCCCGTTCCGGCGTCCCAGTGCGCAAGTGGTATATCTGACTCTGGTTCCTCCCGCGTAGGAGGTCGATCATGGCAGAAGCGAAACTCCTCGAGCGGATTACGGTAAACCCGGCCATCTTTGGGGGCAAGCCCATCATTCGCAGAATGCGTCTTTCCGTGGAGTTGATCTTGAGCCTGCTGGCACAAGGAGAAACGTGGGAAGACCTTCGCACAGATTATCCGGACCTCGAGCCTGAAGACATTCAAGCGTGTCTGGCCTACGCTCATGCGGTGGTTGCCGATGACTCGCTGGATCGGGTGGAGATTGCCAAGCGGTGAAATTCCTGGTCGATCGATGTGCCGGCCGCCGTCTGGCCGAGTGGCTCGGCGGGCAAGGGCACGATGTAATCGAATCGACCCTGGGCTTGCACCGCGTCCGGTATCTGCTGATCGGCGGACAGGCCTGCGTGTTCTACGGCGCAGCGGAGTTTAGCCGGGATACGGACGTCAGCCGTCGCCATCGGGGTTATCCTCGCCCGCTGCGCGGCGGTGTCTGAGCCGCTTGGCGACCAGGAATGGGCCGGCGATGGCGACTCCGACGAGGTAGCCCAGTGCGGCGCCGACGGCGGGCGCGAGGACCACTGCCCACAGGAGAGCTCCGTCCCCGGACTCACCGCCCAGGTGACAGATCACCACGACGACTGCGGCGGCGGCGAAGAAGAGGCAGCTCCCGGCCAGCAGCGACGCCTCGCGGGGTCTTCGGCCTTGGAAGAGGAACATCTGGGCGAGGCCTACGCCGGCCAAGAACACGGCCGGCAGGACGAAGAGAACCGGATGGGCCTCGAGCCAGGCCAGGAATGCAAACAGCACCCCGTAGATCGCGGTAATGATCAGCATGGTCCGAATGCCGTACTGACGCGGAAAGCCGACCGCGCAGTGGTCGGGGGCCGGGGGCGAGTCGGAGTCGTCGGGTGTTGTCGAGTGCATGTGGGTCTCAGGGCGTTAGGGATCGGTCGTGGACTCCTCGTCGGCGAACTCCTCCTTTTTGAATTCTTCGAACGCGATCGTCTGTGCGACGCCGGCCCGAATCTCCTCTATCGCGGCCGGGTCGGAGCGGATGGCGGCCTCTGCTTCGGCGACCTTGGCGTAGTATGCCCGCGGGTCGCGGACATAGGCCATCTTGCGCTGGTAGTCGTTCTCGACGGCCCGAAGCACGGCAGGTGCCACGGCCAGATAGACCAGCAGGCAGCAGGCGGCCATCCCCAGGGCCGATCTGCCGAGGCAGTGGATCAGCCCGCCGCAGCGTGCCCGGCGGCTGAGTTCCGGCTGACTCACCGATGCCTGTTGCCTCTCCCGCCTGCGCCGAGCGGTATACCACAAGGCCACCAGCAGCAACGACAGCCCCGAACTCACGTATCCGCCGTCATAGGCGGCCCATTGCAGGGCGGCCCAATGCCACGGCCTTTGAGGTGTATTCAGCAACATGCTCAAGACCTGCACATCAAAGCCTTCCCACCCGCGTGCCGGCGGCCAGCAGTTTCCCCAGAGATAGTCGGGGGCGAGTGCGAAGGCGCCGAGCACGAGCACCGCCGAGAGCGACATCAGCCCCAAAGCAACAAAGTATGTCCTCGGGAAGCGGCCCGTTCGACGCTTGTGTCGCAGAAGAAACAGGGCCCAGACCACGATCAGAATAACGGCCAACACGGCTGCGGGGAGCAGGGCAAGCCCGAGCATCCACAGCGGGAGCGAAGGCACCTGCGTCGAAGCGGCGACCGGCTGAGCATACCACTGCGAATACCACAAGGGGTCCGGTTCCGCGGCGGCCTGCACGATCGAGCACGCGGCGGCGACGGTCGCCTGCCAGACGGTTATCACAGCGATGATGGAGACGATCGGCAATCTCCCGGGGCCTTGCGCCCAGACACGGCAACGCGCTACCAGCGTGCGAAACAGGACGATCAGGATCCCGATGCCGACGAGGCACGTGCCGACGACGATGATCGTCGCCTGAACGTTCCGTCCGAGCGCCTCGGCGGGGCAGATTCCCAGCAGGAAGACGCTCAGACTCCAGCCGAGCGACCAGGCGAGCAGATGGCGAAACGTACCCAGCGGTCGCGGCGGCTCCGGTTTGACCAGCCAGCGGGCCAGCCCGCAGCCGAAGATTCCCACGATCAGCAGCAGGACGCTGATTTTCTGCGCGGCGGTTGTCACCAGTGGAGGGATGAGGGTATCCAGGGGATGGCGATTCTGCACGAAAGAGCCGACCTGTTCAGATGCCGAGTTGACAATGCGAACGTCCACAAGGAGGTTCTCCCTCTCTGTCTCGAGAGCAGCCAACTCGTCAGGTGGAATCAGGGCGGCGTGTTTGCTGGCCAACTGTTGCAGGGATCTGATATCTGCTGCCGCTAGTAGCAATATCGTCACCGAGTCGTGCAGTGCAGGTGAGTCGTCGCTGTTCATCAACTGTGTGCGCACGTGGCGTTGCTCACGCCACACGGCCAAGGCTCCGTCGGGATCACTCTCCTTCTCTCGCGTTCCGGCGCGGGCCTCCTGCCAGCGGCGAAGATCCATAGGAAGCCCTTGTGCCCGAAGGAACGCGTGCCGCTCGAAGGCAACGTCGCCCTCTTCGTTGCGGAGCTGGCCGGTGTGGTGCAGAAACTCGGCCACCGCCGGCAAAGCCGCCTGGCCCAGGGCGAGACATCTCTTGCGCTGGCCCTGTTCGAATCGCGAAACCCCCTCGGCGAACCGCTCTGCGTTGTCGACCTGGAGAATCAGGAGCGTGAAGCTCTTGTGCAAGTCAATCTCCCCGCTGGCACTCCACAGCCGCAGGGCGGCCAAATAGTCGTACAGCGCGTTGTCCGGATCGTGCCGGGTGCATTCGTGCAGTACGGCCAGCCAATTGGGATCGCGTGGCGCGAAGTCCTCGGCGCCCCACAAGGATTCGCGGAACAGCAGCAGGGCCCGCAACCGCCACCAGTCGAGGTTTGCCGGCTCAAGCTCGGTTGCCCGCGCGGCCAGTTCGAGGCAGCGTGTGGCACACTTGGTCTCGAACCGGTCCTCCGCCTGCGCGATAGCCTCGTCGTCGAATTCCGCGTGGACGAAGTTTCCAAACCCAAGTTCCACCTTGACATGCTTCTGAAGGAAGCCGAGTCCCGGGCTGTCGAGCATCCAGGCGGCGCCCATGGCGATCTGGGCGTCGTCGGGGTGGGCGGCCAGCACGCGGTCGACCTCGCGGAGCCAGATCTCCGCCTGTTCGGCGGGGTCGCGGTGTCCGATCGGCTCGCGCTCCCGGCCGACTAGGCCCAGCGGCGCGTTGTACCAGGAAAGCCCCAGCGTCTGCCAGCCGGTTTCGGTCTTCGCGGCGATCCACACCAGCCGCGTGGCCAGGACAAGCGCCGCCAGGAGGAACAGGGCCATCAGCAGGCGGGCGGAAGTGAGCTTCATGGTTGAAAAGTCAGCTTCAAGCAGGTCTGTAGCTGACCACCGTCATGCGCTTGCGTCGGAGCTCCTCTCGGCGACTGGTTCAGCCCGCAACGCATCTTCCACACTGATCAGGCCGTCGCGGACGGCCATGCATGCCCGCAGGACGTGGAGCTCGCGCATCATTTCGTCGTTGGGGAACTCACGGCGCATGGCTTCGCACACTTGCTTCAACTGGCCGCCCGAAATGCCGGCCTCACGAGCCGCGTTCTCGAAGTCGAAGTAATGCGTGGCAGGTGTCCTCCGAACTCGGGTGGTCGTATCATTTCCATTGTCGGCAACCCGCGAATAGCCGTCAAGTTGCTGGCGGGATAGAACGTGCCAAGCCGCAAGCGGCTAAAACTCCGCGTTGCCCGGCGTGCGGGGGAAGGGGATCACGTCGCGGATGTTGGCCATGCCGGTGA
>CAZUAM010000483.1:0-5830 GCA_964618095.1 uncultured Planctomycetaceae bacterium
GTGATTCCCGAGGGGATGCGGAGCCCGGAAGTGACCGGCTGGTTCGTCACCGACAGGCGCGGCGTGCAGGTGGCGCGGGTGCCCGAAAGACCGACCGTGGGAGACCCCAAGTACGCTACGATCGGCACGTGCTTCGCTTGGCGGTCGTACGTTACGGGCGAGCGGGACGACCTGGAGGAGTCGGCGCGGCCGGGGAAACATATTGGGGGCACGACGCTTTCGGCGGTGTTTCGCAGCCAGGCGACGCAACACTGGATGGTGGCGATTTCGCACCCGATTTACGGCCCCGGGGGCGAAGAGGACTTCCTGGGGGTGGCGGCATTGATGGTCGATCTGGGCGGTTTCGTGGAGCTAAAGGAGAGTGGTGAGCGGCAATTGGCCCAGTTTGCGGTGTTGGTGGATTGGCGGAAGGGGAAGAACGAGGGCGTGATCTTGCAGCATCCGCGGTTCCGCAAGCTGCGGGAAGAGGGAGAGAAGCTGCCCGAACATTTCCAGGACTCGCGCTATCGTGTGTTGCCCGAGAACCTGCCGAGGTACGAAGACCTCCTGGAATCCCCGGCGCAAAGAGACGCTTACCACGACCCCTTTTACAGCGAATCGGACAACGGTGGGTATAAGGAAGATTGGCTGGTTTGCTGGGAGAAGATTCCGGTCAACGGGCCGGAGGACGTATGGGGGGTGATTGTCCAGGAAGCCCACCATAGCACGATCGGCTCGACGCTGGAACGACTCCAAACGAGCCTGATCCGCTACGGGCTGATGGCCCTGGCCACGATCGCCCTGGTGATCGTGTGCCTGTGGAGTTTCGTGATCCGCTCGCTCAGAGCGCCGAGGTAGCATGGTTTATGCCTGACCTGATCGCACAGGGTGTTGAAGCGCAACAGCGGTGGCGGCGGGGGCTGCCGCTGGGGCAGGCGGTGGTGCTGGGGCGTTCGGGCGGCGTGTGGGGCGTGCCCTGGGATTCTCACATCTCCCGGCATCACGTGCGGCTGGAATGGAGCGGGGAGAAGCTTGAGGTCACCCAGTTGCCGGACGCCCGAAACCCGGTGTACCTCCGCGGCGAGGAACAGAGCCGGTTCAGCCTGCGAGCAGGCGAACACTTTGTGATCGGGCAGACCACGTTTACGTTGGCCGACCAGCGGGTGAGCATCACGGCCGACGCGCCCGAGCCGGTCCAGCAGCAGTCGTACAGTGCGCAGTATCTGAAGCAGGTCCAGTTCCGCAATCCCGATCACCGCATCGAGGTGCTCAGCCGGCTGCCGGAGGTGATCTCCGGCGCGGCCGGGGACCTGGAGTTGTTCGTGCGGCTGGTGAGCATGCTTCTGGCGGGCGTACCGCGGGCGAACGCCGCTGCGGTGGTGGCCGTCGACGGAGGGACGGAGGAGCAGGAGGGGGGGGATCGCCAGCAGCGTTTGCCGGTGCGGGTCCTGCACTGGGACCAGCGGCTGATGGTCGACAGCGATTTCCAGCCCAGCCAGGGGTTGATCGTGGAGGCAGTCCGCCAGTGCCGGAGCGTGCTGCACGTGTGGCGCGGGGCCGACGTCGGCGGATCGCAGGTGTTTACCGAGAGCGAGAGCTTTGATTGGGCCTTCTGCACGCCGGTGCTGGGCAAGTCGTGCCCGGGCTGGGGGCTGTACGTGGCCGGGCGGTTCAACGTGGAGCTGTCGGGCGTGCCCACCTCGTCCGATCCGACCGATCTGCGGGAGGACGTGAAATTCACCGAATTGGTGGCGGCCACGCTGAGTTCGCTCAGGCAGATGCGGCTGTTGGAACACCAGCACGCCAGCCTCAGCCAGTTCTTCTCGCCCGTGGTGCTCGACACCCTGGCAGTCGAAGACCCCGAGGTCGTGCTGGCGCCTCGCGAGACGGAGGTCTCGGTGCTGTTTTGTGACCTGCGAGGCTTCTCGCTGGAGACGGAACGACACGCCGACGACCTGCTGGGGCTCTTGCAGCGGGTCAGCCGGGCCTTGGGCGTGATGACCCGGCAGATCCGCCAGCAGGGCGGGGTGGTGGGCGATTTCCAGGGCGACGCCGCGATGGGCTTTTGGGGTTGGCCGCTGGCCCAGGAGGACGCCGTGGAGCGGACCTGCCGGGCCGCACTGGCCGTGCGCGCGGAGTTCGAGGCGACGGCGGGGTTCCGGGCCGGGATGGGGATCGCCACCGGCAAGGCGGTGGCCGGCAAGATCGGCACGGTGGACCAGGTCAAGGTCACGGTGTTCGGGCCAGTGGTGAACCTGGCCTCGCGGCTGGAAGGGATGACGAAGATCCTCCGGGCGGCGATCCTGTTGGACGAGGCCACGGCCAGGGCCGTCCGCCGGCAAGTGCCGCCGGAGGTTGCCCGGGTCCGCCGCCTGGCGATCGTCCGGCCCTACGGGCTGGACACGCCGCTGGAGGTCAGCGAGTTGCTGCCGCCGGAGTCGGAGTACCCGGACTTGACGGATGCCCACTTGGCGCTGTACGAATCGGCGCTGGACGCCTTCCTGACGGGCGGTTGGCCGGAGGCCTTCGAGCTGCTGCACGCAATCCCGACCGAGGACCGGGTCAAGGACTTCCTGACCGTGTACATTGCCCAACACAACCGCGCCCCCCCGCCGGGTTGGGACGGGGTGATCCCGCTGGAGAACAAATAGGTGTTTGGGTGTCAGATAGCCGCTTGCGGCTTAGCAACAACAGGAGACCTGACCATGACCAGATCAAGCCAACCAACCCGGAGGGCGTTTCTCAGCCGGGCCGTCGGGCTGGGAGTATCCAGTTTCGTTATCCCGCAGGCCGTTGCCCGTTGGGCCTTTGCCTCGGCGGGATCGGCGAAAGAGGGGCCCTGGCAGATCGGCTGTTACACGCGGCCGTGGGACCAGTACGATTATCGCGTGGCGCTGGACGCGATTGCGGAGGCCGGTTTCAAGTACGCCGGCCTGATGACGACCAAGCGGGAGAAAGGGAACCTGGTGATATCGGTCGGCACGACGCCGGAGGAAGCTCGAGAGATTGGCCAGGAGGCGAAGAAGCGGGGATTGAAGATTCCGTCGGTCTACGGCGGCGGGTTCCCCATACAGTCGGTGGAGGCCGCCGTCGGGGGCCTGCGCCGGCTGATCGACAACTGTGCGGCGGCGGCGGCCGGGTCGCTGATGGTGGGCGGGATCGGCAACGCGAAGCTCTACCGGCGATACTACAAGGCCATCGCCGAGGTCTGCGACTACGCGGCCGAGAAGAAGGTGGGCATCGTGCTCAAACCCCACGGCGGGCTGAACGCCACCGGACCCCAGTGCCGCAAGGCCGTCGAGCTGGTCGGGCACAAGAGCTTTACGCTCTGGTACGACCCGGGCAATATCTACTTCTACTCCGACGGAAAGCTCGATCCGGTGAAGGACGCCCCGACGGTTGCCGGGTTGGTGACCGGGATGTGTGTGAAGGACTTCAGCATGTCTACGGAGGCCGGGAAGCTTTCGAAGGAGGTGATGCTGACGCCGGGGACGGGCCGGGTCGATTTCCCGGCGGTGATGGCGGCCTTGAGGAAGGGCGGCTTTGCGGGCGGCCCGCTGGTGATCGAATGTCTGGCCCGCGGCGACCTGCCCACACTGCTGGCCGAAGCGAAGAAAGCCCGCCGGTTTGTCGAGGACTTGGTGAAGTAGTCCGAAGGAGTCCGGACGTGGACATGCTGCGCGTGGTGTGGCAGACGGCCTATTGGTGGCTGGTGGCGATCAGTCTATCGGCCTTTGGGTTGGGGTTCATGACGTTGGTATTCCCGGCGGTGAAGCGGGCCTTTTTCAGGGCACCGACGATCGTCCAGAAGTTGATCGTACCGTTGGTCATGGTCCCGCTTTGGGTATTGCCTCTCGCGCCACAACCCAGATTGACATTCATTCCTCTGGGGGTCGCGGTGCCGGCGGGGCTGGTTTGTGTGCTGACGGCATTGCTGATCTGGGTGAGTGGGCTTCGGGTAATCGGTTTCATTCCCGGTATTCGCCCGGCGAAGGGATTGGTTTGCGGGGGCATGTATGGGGTGGTTCGGCACCCGATTTACCTGGGGAACACTCTGAGTGTGTTGGGCATGGCGGTGGTCTTTCGCGCAGCGGGTGTTCTGCTTTATGTGCCTGTTTTGGCGGTGCTTTTCCTTTGCATCATTCCCGTTGAGGAAAGGGACCTTCGGGCCGCGTACGGGGAAGAGTATGCAGCCTATGCGAAGAAGGTGAGATATCGCCTGATCCCTTGTGTTTTCTGACGGGGAGGATCACAATGATTGGCGAAATCCCGTTCCCAGGAGCCGTCCCATGAACCTCCGCTTCCTCTCGGCCATCCTCTTGTTGCCGATCCTGGTGGCCGCCCTCCAGCCCGAACCCGCTGAGGCCCAAGACGCGCGGCGCCGGAAGAAGCTGATTGCCACCGGCTGGGACAAGGCCGACACGCGGCGCCTGCTGGAAAACCTGGCGGAGATGGAACAGCGGCCTTTCGACGGCGTGGTGCTGGAGGCGACCGGCCGCCGAGAGGACGGCAAACCATGCCGGCTGCGTTGGGCCTTCCTCAACGAGCAATGGAAGCCAGCGTGGTTCCAGCCGTGCATCGACGACCTGAGGGCCTGCAAGTTCAAACGCTTTACGGACAATTTCATTCAGCTCAACGCCAACCCGGGCAACGTGGACTGGTTCGACGACGCGGGTTGGGAGAGCATTGTGGCGCACTGGCGGATTGCCGCGTGGGTGGCCAAGGAGTCGGGTTGCAGGGGGATCCTCTTCGACCCCGAGCCGTACACGAGACCCCATGCCCAGTTCAGCTACGCGGCCCAGCCGCAGCGGGACCGGCATACGTTCGAGGAATACTACGCGAAGGCCCGTCGGCGCGGCCGCCAGGTAATGCAGGCGGTGGGCGAAGAGTATGGCGAGATTACGGTGTTCTGCTACTTCATCAACAGCATTTGCGCGGCGGCCACGGGGCAGGCGGATCCGCGCCGCGTGCTGGCCAGATCGGGCTACGGGCTGTATCCGGCGTTTATCGACGGCTGGCTCGACGCCGTCCCACCGACGGTCACCCTGGTCGACGGCTGCGAATCGGCCTATCTCTACAACAGCCAGCAGCAATACCTCGAGGCGGCCGTCTTGATCAAGGGCGCCTGCCAGGAGTTGGTCTCGCCGGAGAACCGGGCGAAGTACCGGGCGCAGGTGCAGGTCAGCTTCGGGCTCTACCTCGACGCCTATTGGAACCCGAAGGATTCGGAGTGGGGACGGTGGTACGTGGACGGGCGGGGGGCTCGGCGGGTGGATCGGCTGCGGGCGAACGTGCAGACGGCGTTGCGGGTGGCCGACGAGTACGTCTGGGTCTACGGCGAAAAATTCCGTTGGTGGCCGACTCCCAACCAGCGGGTTCGCCCGCAAACGTGGCCCGGGGCCCTGCCCGGTTGCGATCAGGCGCTTCGGCCGCGGCCCTGACGAGTATGCCTGCTCATGACGTGTCCCCCGCGGCCGCAGGGTAACCCGATCGGCGCCGCCGAGGCTTTCCCTCATGGGAAGCGGCAGCGGACGGCCAGCAGCGGTGTGTCGAGGCACGCCCAAAAGCACTAACCCGATCCAGGGAAAAAGACGACCAGGCTTGTGCCCCCCCCCAGCTTCACGTGCCGCTGGGCGTTCTGGCGATTTTTTTCGAGTCTCTCGGGGGGAAAGGTGTTTTTTCGATTGACGTTCTTCCGTAAGGTGCTAGCCTCAACGGTTGCACGTCCCGGTGGTCTGAGACGTTCACCTCGGCGATCCGGCCACCTTGGCCGCCGGGACAGGGAGGGCAGTCATGGACTGGGCTGATGAAAATGCCGGAATATAGGGAGATTGGGATTGACGGGTAATTG
>CAZUAM010000484.1:0-5820 GCA_964618095.1 uncultured Planctomycetaceae bacterium
CATCACCCAGGACGCCGTGGTGCACACCCCGGAGCAACTGATCGAATACCTGGGGAGGCTCCGCGAGGAGCTTCCCGGCCGGCCGGTGTTGATCCAGGAGTTTCTCCCGGGCGAGGAGTACAGCGTGGGGATCATCGGCAATCCAGGACCGGGCTACCACGTGCTGCCGGTGCTGCAAGTCGACTACAGCGGTCTGGACCCGGGCCTGCCCTGGATCCTCGGGTACGAGTCGAAATGGGAACCCGACTCGCCCTACTGGACGCAAATCAAGTACCACGAGGCGGGCTTGCACGAGGAGATTAAGCGGAGGCTCATCGACCGCTCGATCCTGCTGTTTGAACGCTTGGAATGCCGCGATTACGCCCGATTCGATTTCCGCGCCGACGCCGCCGGAAAGATCAAGCTCCTGGAAGTCAATCCCAATCCCGGCTGGTGTTGGGACGGGAAGCTCAATTACATGGCGGGTTATGGGGGGCTCCGCTACGCGGAACTGCTGCGGATGGTCCTCATCGCTGCTCAAGACCGTGTTGCCTTGCGGGCGAACGGCACGCCCTCGCGTGCCGGGGGCATGTGCACGGAAATCCACGGCGGCGCAAGCGAGGCCCCGCCACCTCCCACCCGCTAAGACCGGACCGCCACGCTGGCTGAGGCAGCAGGAAGTCTACAGCAGGCTGCGGATCACAGGTCACGGGAGGAAACACGATGTTTCGGACAACCTTCGTGGTGTGTGCGGTGTTCCTGGCCGCGCTGTTCGCGCCAGACCGCGCCGGCTCCACCCCACCCGCGCAAACGTATGCCGGCGCGGCCCGGGAATCCGGCGACGAAACGCCCTCCCTTCGCATTGCCGGGATCGTGCTGAAGTGGATTCGGGCCGACAAGCGGGCCAACTTTCGCCGTGCCGAGCCGATGATCCGCAAGGCGGCCGCCGAGGGGGCCAAGATCGTGGTCACCACCGAGTGCTTTCTGGACGGCTACGCCATCGCCGACAAGTCGATCCCGCTCGAGACGTATCGGGCCCTGGGCGAGCCGATCCCGGAAGGGAAGTATTTCAAGCGGCTGGTGGCGCTGGCCGACCGGTTGAACGTCTATCTGGTGGCGGGCATGTTGGAGGCCGACGGGGAGAAACGGTACAACACGGCGGTCCTGATCGGGCCCGACGGAAAACTCATCGGCAGGTATCACAAACAGAAGCTGGGGCATGAGTCAGTCCGGAACAGCCCGGGCAAGGAGTCGTTGGTTTTCCAGATCCGCTACGGCCGGGTGGGGCTGATGATCTGTGCGGATCGGACCGAGCCGACGATCGTCCGCCGGTTTGTCGAGCGCGGGGCGGACTTTCTGATTTGCCCCTCCGGCGGGATGTTTGGCCCGAAGCGGAACGACCCGATCGTCCAGTCGCGCTCGCGCGAGAACAAGATCCACGTGATCTTTGTCCACCCGGCGGAGTTCCTGGTGACCGGCCCGGACGGGTCGATCCTCGACCGGACCATCCTGGGCGACCGGCTGCTGATCGCTCCGCAGGAGGCCGGCAAGGAGAAGGACCAAAACCGGATCTTCTACTTCGACCTGCCGCTGGATTGGAAGGGGTCTCCCTGAACACCGGGGCGACTGCACCCTTCTTCCTTGGCCCTTTGCCCCCCCTTCCCTTCCCGCCGCGACGGTGCAACTTGGCTCCCTTGCCTAATGCGTTAGAATAACAGGAGCCGCGTTGACCCGACGGCTTCCGGCGGCGCCGGGGGAGCCTTTGCGGTCCTGTAACGGCGCGCCGGCGCGAGACTCTGTGCACCGATGGCCCTGGCCACAACCAAACCGACGAACTTGCAGCAGCTCCGCCAGGCCGGCTGGGTGTCCAGGCCGGTGAAGCGCGAAATCTACGACAACTTCATGCGGATGCTCGGCGCCGGCGAGGAGTTGTTTCCCGGCATCATCGGGTTCGACGACACGGTGATTCCCGAGATCAACCTGGGTCTGATCTCCGGGCACGACCTGCTTTTCCTGGGCGAGAAGGGCCAGGCCAAGAGCCGGCTGATGCGGCTGCTGGTCCGCTTCCTGGACGAGGAGGTTCCGTACCTCGACATCCCGGGCTCTCCGGTCCACGAGGACCCCTATGATCCGATTACCACGGCGGGAAAAAAGCTGCTTGCCCAGACGCCTGAGGACCAGATCCCGATCGCCTGGTGGCCGCGCGAGCAGCGTTACGCCGAGCGTCTGGCCCCGGGGACGAAGTTTGCGGACGTGATCGGCGAGATCGACCCGGCCAAGCTGGCCCGCGGCACCAGCATGTCGGCCGAGGAGGCCCTGCACTTCGGGCTGATCCCGCGGATGCACCGGGGCGTTTTCGCGGTGAACGAGCTGCCCGAGCTGGACGAGCTGGTGCAGGTGGGCCTGTTCAACATCCTCGAAGAGCGCGACGTGCAGATCCGCGGTTTTCCGATCCGGTTTGATATCGACGTGCTGATCTTGTTCTCGGCCAATCCGGCCACGTACAACCGCAGCGGTAAGGTGATTCCGCAGTTGAAGGATCGGATCGGCTCGGTGATCCACACGCACTATCCCCGCCAGCGGAACCTGGGCATCGAGATCATGGAGCAGGAGGCGGGGATCGAGCTGGACGGCGAGTTCCCGGTGGCGGTGCCCTATTTCATGCGCGAGATCGTCGAGCAGATCAGCGTCGTCGCCCGGCGGAGCAAGTACGTCGATCAGCAATCGGGCGTCAGTGCCCGGCTCAGCATCGCCAACTATCGGACCATGATCGCCTCGGCCAGACAGCGGGCGGCCGTGCTGGGCGAGCGGCCGGCCGTGCCGCGCGTGAGCGACCTGGGCCACCTCTATTCCTCCTCGCTGGGCAAGCTGGAGCTGGACCTGATGGGCAGCCACCAGATGTCCGAACGCCAGGTGCTCGAGGCAATCATGGCCGAGGCGATCCGCGACGTCTTCAAAGAATACGTGGACCGGCACGGGCTGGAGGAGATCGCGGAGATCTTCTCGCGGGGCGTGAAGATCGAGGTCGGCGACCTGCTCCCGTCGAGCGAATACGCCAAGCGGCTGAAGCGGGTCCCGCCGGCCTGGGACAAGGCCTTCGAGCTGAACGCCTCCGGCGACCCGGCGGTGCGGGCGTCCTGCGTGGAGTTCGTCCTGGCCGGGCTGTACGCCAGCGAACAGATCTCCCGTTCGCAGCATCACGGGAGGATTGTGTATGAGATTCCGTAATCGTGATCGGAGTTCATCTCGATACGTCGTTGTTCCTGTTGTGGGTGCCAACTGCCAAGCCGTTCGCCCGCGGCGCGTTGCCCGCCGTTGACGGGCGGCACGCTGGGAGCTAGAATGGGTTTCGTTGAGGACGGGGTTCCTCGTTTGCAACCGGAGGATTGGAATGAGCACCGTAGCCCACTTCACCCTTGCCCAATACGAACTGATGGCCGAAGCCGGCGTCTTTGACGGCAAGTACGGTCAGCGGGTGGAGCTGATTCGGGGGGAGATAAGGGAAATGACGCCGATTGGTATTCAGCACGGCGACGTGGTGGACCGGCTGACACGGTGGAGTATTGAGAATCTTCCTGCCCAGCGCGCCTGGGTGCGCATCCAGGGCACGCTAACAGTGCCGGCGCTGGAAAGCGCCCCAGAGCCCGACGTGCTTTGGCTCGTCCCCAAAGACTATTCGCAAGGCCACCCGGGACCCGAGGATGTGCTGCTTTTGATCGAGGTGGCCGAGAGCAGCCTGGCCGAGGACACCGGCGAGAAGGCCCAGCTCTACGCCGAGGCCGGCATTGCGGACTATTGGGTCGTCAATCTCGTGGACAATTGCGTGGAGGTCTTCCGCGACCCGCAGCCGAGCGGCTACACGAGTCGCCAGACCCGTCGCAGTGATGAAGAGATCCGCCCGCTCGCTCTTCCCGACGTGGCGCTCAAGCCGTCGGCCCTTTTCCAGCATTCGTAGAATGTGCGTTCGGTCTCGCTGCGCTCCACCCGGCCTGCGAAACTCACCAGTGATCACCGACGACTGCGTGCACAACAGCCAAAGACGATAATGAGATCCCCGAAACGCATCGGCGGCGTCATCCATACGTACCAGAGGTACGATCCGAAGAATTTGCCCAGCCCGCTGCGGCCGCCGCCGGATATGGTCTCCGGGGCGTTTGAGCACATGCTGGCCTACGGCAGCCTCCGCGAGCTTACCGAAGAGGAGCTGGCCCGGGCGGTGCGGCTCGATCCGAGCCAGATCGCCGGGTTGGGGCCGAGTCTGGACGCGCTCGTGGAGATGCTCCGCGAGCGGAAGCGGAAGATCCTGGCGACCTACGAAACCGACACCGTCCAGGCCGAGGCCGGCCGGCGGTATCGCGAGTTCGGCCTGAAAATGGACTCGCCTGCCCGTTTGAAGAAACGCTTCTGGCGGGCGGTCCGGGAGGAGCAACTCTACGAGTTGGAGCGGGTGTGGTATCGCGCCGAAAACGAGCGGGGCCAGTTCGCCCGGCAACTGGTCCAGCTTGTCGATCGGCTGGGAGAGAAGTACCAGATCGACGAGCTGGCCGCCAAGTATGAGTTCACCGGCCGCACCGTGCTGACGATCCCCCGAGCGCTTGAGGTCAAGGAAGAGCTGGAGATGATCGACCGGCTGCTGAAGCAGTTGGAAGAGGCGGCCAAGACCGCGCGGATCGGCGTGATCGACCTGGCGGAGCTAGCGGAGTTTGCCGAGCCGGGCGACGTGGAGAAGCTCGGCGAATTCGCCCGGCAAATGGAGCAGTATCTCCGCGACCTGGCCGAGCGGCAGGGTCTGGAAAGAACCGCCCGGGGATATCAGCTCACGCCCAAGGCATATCGGCTGTTTCAGGGCCGGCTGTTGGAGCGGATCTTCAGCAACCTTCAGGCCTCGCGGACCGGCCGGCACCAGGGCCCGGTCACCGGCGAGGGGGCCGTGGAGATGCAGCAGACCAAGACGTACGAGTTTGGCGATTCCCTGGCCAACATGGACATCTGCGGGTCGCTGGTAAATGCGATGATCCGAACCGGGCCGGGGCTGCCCGTGCGGCTGCGGCCCGACGACGTCCAGGTCCACCGCACCCGGAACACGCCCAAGTGTGCCACCGCGGTGCTGTTGGACATGAGCGGCTCGATGCGCTACAACGGGCTGTACGTGAACGTCAAGCGGATGGGCCTGGCGCTGGACGGGCTGATCCGCCGCGAGTACCCGGGCGACTACCTGCAATTCGTCGAGATCTACACGTTTGCCAAGCCGCGGCGGCCCGGCGAGATCGTCACCCTGCTGCCCAAACCGGTGACGATTTACGAGTACACGGTGCGGCTTCGGGTGGACATGAGCGACGAGCGGGTAAGCGAGTTTCACGTGCCGCCGCACTTTACGAACATCCAGCACGGCTTGCAGCTTGCCCGGCAGATGCTCGCGGCCCAGGACACGCCGAACCGCCAGATCATCCTCATAACCGACGGCCTGCCCACGGCCCATTTTGAAGGCCAACACCTCTACCTGCTCTACCCGCCCGACCGAAAGACCGAAGAGGCCACCATGCGCGAGGGCCGGCTGTGCCAGCGGGAAGGCATCACGATCAACGTCTTCCTGCTGCCCACGTGGTCGCAATCGAGCGAGGACCTCCAGTTTGCCCATCGCCTCTCCGAGTCAACCGCCGGCCGGGTCTTCTTCACCGCCGGCCGGGACCTGGACCGCTACGTAATCTGGGACTACGTCAAGCGGCGGCGGGAGATTGTGGCGTGAGGAGAGGCCCGAGAGGCGAGGAGTGAGGAGCGAGGGATGAGCCCTCTGTGCCAATAATAGGTGAGACAACTGCCTCCTGAGATATTACAGTAGAG
>CAZUAM010000485.1:0-2144 GCA_964618095.1 uncultured Planctomycetaceae bacterium
GCAGTCCCCAGTCAGCGGGGTGCTTGCCTCACATCAAAACAACGCTGCTGTAGGCTCTGGTTGAAGTAGATCATCACGTTGCGGCAGAGAATCAGGTTGAATTCATTGAACGGCTCGTCGGTGGCCAGGTTGTGTTGGGCGAAGACGATGTT
Organism: uncultured Planctomycetaceae bacterium; assembly: GCA_964618095.1. GTDB lineage: Bacteria > Planctomycetota > Planctomycetia > Pirellulales > Thermoguttaceae > CAZUAM01. The sequence continues at coordinate 153 of CAZUAM010000485.1, forward strand.
CCCTTTCAAATCAGGCCGCATGATGGCGTTGTCGTACTTGGCCGTGTAGTAGGTGGAGAAGGAATCCCGCCCGCCAGCATCCTGGTAATTCTTCGTGTACTCCTGCATCTTCTTCAGCGGAAGGATGCCGGCCTTGGCGCAGTCCAGCACGGCCTCGTTGAAGTCGGTGGCGTAGATGCGGCTCTTCTTGTACAGGCCCTCCTCTTTCAAGAGGATGGCCAGCGAATAGACCTCCTCGCCGGTCGAGCAGCCGGCGACCCAGACACGGACAAAGGGATACGTTCGCAACGTGGACACCACTTTCGTCCGCAAGGCACCGTAGACGTGCGGGTCGCGGAACATGGCCGTGACGTTGATCGAGGCGTCCAACAACAGCCGCCTCATACACTCCGGGTCGCGCAGCACTTTCTGCTGAAGCTCCGAGACGGTGTGCAGGTGCTCGTCGGCCATCCGCTTGCGGACCCGGCGGCGCATCGAGCCCGGGGAATAGTCCCGGAAGTCGTAGCCGTAGCGCCGGTAGACCCCTTCCAGGAGCAATTCCGTCTCCAGTTCTTCGATCTGGCTCGTATCTGTCGTCGCGTTCATAGGACCTGTTGTACGGGCAGACGATTACTCGCTGGTCGCCGGTGCTTGGGCAGACGGCAAGCTGGTCTCCTCGCCGCCGAGGATACTGACGATCGGGGCGGGAGAGCCGGCGGGTGGTCGTCGTTGTTCTGTGTTGTACAACCAGACGCGAAGCAGTGAGAGCAACTGCTCGGATTCCACCGGCTTGACAATGTAGTCCGAGGTGCCGGCCTCGATGCACTTCTCGCGATCACCTTTCATCGCCTTGGCCGTCAAGGCAATGATCGGCAGCGACTGGAACTGCTCCATATCGCGGATGATGCGGGTGGCCTCGTAGCCGTCCATCTCCGGCATCATGATGTCCATCAAGATCACGTCCACGTCGGGCGCCTCTTTCAGCTTTTGCAGCCCAACCTTGCCGTTCTCCGCGTACAGCACCTCCATCTCGTGGTGCTCCAGAAGACTCGTCAAGGCGAAGATGTTCCGCACATCGTCATCCACGATCAGGACCTTTCTTCCGCGAAGCACGGGGTCTTTTTCGTGGAGCTGTTTTAGTATCTGCTGCTTTTCCTGGGGCAGCTTCTCCTCCAGCCGGTGCAGGAACAGTGCGGTCTCGTCCAACAGCCTCTCGGGTGAGGCCGCAGTTTTGACGATCACGGTCTCGGCAAGCCGCTTCAACTCGGTCTGTTCGTCTTGGCTGAGTTCCCTGCCCGTGTAAACGATGATCGGCAGCTCGGAAATCTCCTCCTTTTCCCTGATCAGCTTGATCAGCTCCAGGCCGTTCATGTCGGGCAGCCCGAGGTCGAGCACCATGCAGTCGAACTTCTCCTTCTCCAGTGCGGCCAGGGCCTCTTCGGCCGTACCCACGGCGGTCGTGACCGTGTCACCGTTGCCGACCAACTCCTTGATGCTGTTGCGCTGTACCTCGTTGTCCTCCACGACCAGCAGCTTGCCCACCGGCCGCTCGACGAGTTCCTTGATCTTCCCGAGGGCTTTCTCGATGCTTTCCTTGGTCGCCGGCTTCTCCAAGTAGGCAAAGGCACCCATCTTCAGGCCGCGCTGCCGCTCGTCGTCAACCGAGATGATTTGTACCGGGATGTGGCGGGTGTCGGACTGGTGCTTCAGCCGGTCGAGCACCGCCAAACCCGCCATGTCCGGCAGGCGGATGTCGAGCGTGATCGCATCCGGCTTGTACTCTCGGGCCAGGGTCAGGGCCGTATCACCCCGCTGGGCGACCAGGCCCTTGAAACCCTTCTCGCGAGCCATGTCCAACAGCAGTCGGGCAAAACGAGTGTCGTCCTCGACGATCAGCAGTACCCGATCACCCTCTTGGATCGCGCCGCGGTCGTCGGCGACCTCGCTCGGCACAAGCAGGGCCGGATCGACCTGGTCGCTGGGCTTGATGATCTTAACGGCCGGCAGCCGTGG
>CAZUAM010000485.1:2154-5801 GCA_964618095.1 uncultured Planctomycetaceae bacterium
GGCTGGCTTCGACTGGGAGGCATCTTCGTCCTTCGCCCGGGTGATGCCGGGCCCGGTGAGGATCTCCGGCAGGTAGAGCGTGAACGTGCTGCCCTTGCCCGAGGTGCTCTCCAGTCGCAGTTCGCCGCCTAGCAGGCGGGCGATTTCGCGGCTGATCGACAAGCCCAACCCCGTCCCACCGTACTTACGGCTGGTCGTCCCGTCGGCCTGCTGGAAGGCCTCGAAGATGATCTTCTGCTTGTCCTCTGGAATACCGATGCCCGTATCAGTCACCGCAAAAGCGATCACCGACTTGGCGTGGCTGAGCTGCGGATGATCGGTGCTCCAACCTGCCTTGGCCAGGCTGATGTCGAGAGTAACCTTGCCCTCTGCGGTGAACCTGAAGGCGTTGGAGAGCAGGTTCTTGATCACCTGTTGCAGGCGTCGGGTATCGGTATGGATCGTCGGCGGCAGGGTAGCATCGTGCCGGACCTCAAATCCGAGCCCCTTGCCGTCGGCCACCTGCCGGAAGCTTCTTTCCGCCCAGACCTGCAGGTTTTCAAACGGCAGTGAGGAAACCTCCACATCCATGGCCCCCGACTCGATTTTCGACAGATCGAGGATCTCGTTGATCAAAGCCAATAGTTCGCTGCCCGCCCCGTGGATCGTGGCGGCGTGCTCGGTCTGCTTTTCTGTCAGGTTGCCTTCGGTGTTGTCCTGTAGCATCTTGGAGAGGATCAACAGGCTGTTAAGCGGAGTCCGCAACTCGTGGGACATATTGGCAAGGAATTCCGACTTGTATTTGGAAGTGACTGCGAGCTGTTCGGCCTTCTGCTCCAGCTCGCCCCGTGCCGTCTCGACCTCTCGGTTCTTCTGTTCTACCTCCTGGTTCTTTCGCTGGACTTCCTTGTTCTGGCTTTCCAGGCGCCGGGACTGCTCTTCGAGTTCCTCGTTGCTCTGCTGGAGTTCCTCCTGCTGGGTCTGGAGTTCCTCGGACATGCTCTGCGATTCCTTCAACAGCTCCTCGGTCCGCGCCGTGGCCTGGATCGTATTGAGCATCACGCCGATGCCATCCATCAACTGTTCGAGGAAAGTCAGTTGCACATCGGTGAAGCGGTTGAACGTGGCCAGTTCGATCACCGCATTGACTTCTCCCTCGAAGACCACCGGCAACTCGACCAGACTCATAGGCGCGGCTTCGCCCAGCCCGGAGCCGATCTTCACGTAGTCGCTGGGCACGTCGGTGACCAGGATCCGCTTCTTCTCCAGGATGCACTGCCCCAGGAGCCCCTCGCCCGGCTTGAAACGGCTGGCCAGGCTCTTGCGGTCCTTGTAGGCGTAGGTCGCCAACAGCTTGAGCATCTTTTGGTCGTTCTCTTCCTCGACGGTGTAAAACACGCCGTGCTGCACATTGACCAGTGGGGCCAAGTCGGAGAGGATCATATTGCCCACCTCCAGCAGGTCCCGCTGTCCCTGGAGCTTGCTGGTGAACTCGGCCAGGTTGCCCTTCAGCCAGTCCTGCTCCTTGTTGACTCTGGTCGTCTCGCTCAGCGTGGCGATCATCTCGTTGACGTTGTCTCGCAGTTCCGCGACCTCACCGCTGGCCTCAACGGTGACGGATCGGGTCAGATCGCCCTGGGTCACTGCCGTGGCGACCTCGCCAATGGCACGGACTTGGGTAGTGAGGTTGGCGGCCAGTTCGTTCACGTTGTCGGTCAGATCTCGCCACGTGCCGGCGGCGCCGGGGACCTTCGCCTGTCCGCCGAGCTTGCCTTCGATACCCACTTCCCGGGCGACCGTGGTGACCTGGTCCGCGAAAGTGCCCAGCGTGTCTGTCATCTCGTTGATCGTGTCCGCCAGCGCAGCGATTTCGTTCCTCGCCTGGAGCGTCAGCTTCTTTTTGAGATCTCCGCGGGCAACGGCGGTCACCACGGTGGCAATGCCTCGAACCTGATCGGTCAGGTTACTCGCCATGGTGTTCACACTGTCGGTGAGGTCTTTCCAGGTGCCGGCAACGCCCTTAACCACCGCCTGTGTTCCTAGCTTGCCTTCGGTGCCCACTTCGAGGGCTACGCGTGTGACCTCCGAGGCAAACGTATCAAGCTGGTCGACCATGGTGTTGATCGTGTTCTTTAGCTCAAGTATCTCGCCACTGGCGTCAACCATAATCCTCCTTGAAAGGTCTCCGTTAGCGACCGCCGTGGTAACCGCGGCGATATTCCGTACTTGGTTAGTAAGGTTGGCAGCCATGGAATTGACGTTATCGGTCAGGTCTTTCCACGTACCGCTGACGCCCTCGACCTTGGCCTGGCCACCGAGCTTGCCGTCGGTACCTACCTCGCGGGAGACGCGGGTCACCTCTGCGGCGAAGGAATTCAATTGTTCCACCATGTTGTTGATCGTATTTCGCAGTTCCAGAATCTCACCGCTGGCTCGCACCGTAATCTTCTTGGAAAGATCGCCTTTGGCCACCGCCGTGGTCACCTCGGCGATATTCCGCACTTGATCGGTGAGGTTGGCGGCCATGGTGTTGACGTTGTCGGTCAAGTCCTTCCAAGTGCCCTTGGCGCCTTCCACTCTCGCCTGGCCGCCGAGTTTCCCGTCGGTCCCGACTTCACCGGCCACTCGGGTTACCTCGGCCGCGAAGGAACTGAGCTGATCGACCATCCTGTTGATCGTGTTTCGCAGCTCCAAGATTTCGCCGCTGGCCTCGACGGTTATCTTCTTCGCCAGATCGCCATTGGCCACGGCCGTAGTCACCTCGGCGATGTTTCGCACCTGATCGGTGAGATTGCGGGCCATGGTATTGACATTGTCGGTCAAGTCTTTCCAGATGCCGGCGACGCCTTCCACGTCCGCTTGACCACCGAGCCGGCCTTCCGTGCCGACTTCACTCGCTACCCGGGTTACCTCCGCCGCGAATGCACTAAGCTGCCTGACCATCGTATTGATGGTGTTGCGCAGCTCAAGGATCTCGCCGCTGGCCTCCACGGTGATTTCTTTTGAAAGGTCCCCTTCGGCGACGGCGGTGGTCACCTCGGCGATGTTTCGTACCTGGCTGGTGAGGTTGGCAGCCATCGTGTTGACGTTCTCGGTGAGGTCTTTCCAGGTGCCGGAAACCCCCGTCACCTCGGCTTGGCCGCCCAGCTTGCCTTCCGTGCCGACTTCTCTGGCCACCCGGGTCACTTCCGCTGCGAAAGCACTGAGTTGATCCACCATTTCGTTAATGGTGTTTCGCAGTTCCAGGATCTCGCCGCTGGCCTCGACGGTAATCTTCTTCGACAGATCGCCCTTGGCGACCGCCGTGGTCACCTCGGCGATGTTTCGCACCTGGCTGGTGAGGTTGGCAGCCATGGTGTTGACACTTTCGGTGAGGTCTTTCCAGGTGCCGGAAACCCCCGCCACCTCGGCTTGACCGCCAAGCTTGCCATCAGTGCCCACTTCGCGGGCCACCCGCGTCACTTCCGCAGCAAACGTGTCGAGCTGGTCCACCATCGTGTTGATCGTATTTTTCAGTTCGAGAATCTCACCGCTGGCCTCGACGGTAATCTTCTGCGAGAGATCACCATTGGCCACCCCGGTGGTAACCTCGGCGATGTTCCGCACCTGTTCCGTGAGGTTGTTGGCCATGCCGTTGACGTTTTCCGTCAACTCCTTCCAGGTGCCGC
>CAZUAM010000486.1:0-5786 GCA_964618095.1 uncultured Planctomycetaceae bacterium
ATCTGGCGAGTCTTCGTTAGGCGGAAACGGTTCCGTGGGAATCCAGGCTAGTGTCTGTCCTGCCGGAGCCTGGCCAGCACGCTGTAGTCTTCCAGGGTGGTGGTGTCGCCGAGGGTCTCCCGCCCGGCGGCGATGTCGCGCAAGAGGCGGCGCATGATCTTGCCGCTGCGGGTCTTGGGCAAGGCGGCGGCGAAGTGGATGTCGTCGGGCACGGCCAACGCGCCGATCTCCTTGCGGACGTGCATTTGTAGTTCCTTGCGCAACTGTTCGTCCGCCTCGAAGCCGTCACCGAGCGTGACGAAGACCGCCACCGCTTCGCCCTTGATCTCGTGGGGCCGGCCCACCGCCGCCGCCTCGGCCACGGCCGGGTGGCTGACCAGGGCGCTTTCGATCTCGATGGTGCTCAGCCGGTGGCCGGCCACGTTGAGCACGTCGTCGATCCGTCCCATGATCCAGTAGTAGCCATCGTCGTCCTTCCGGGCGTTGTCGCCACAGAGGTAGCTGCCCGGCACACGGCTCCAGTACTCGTTCTTGTAGCGATCCTCATCACCCCAGATTCCCTGCAACATGCCGGGCCAGGGGCGGGTGATGGTCAGCCAGCCGCCGCTGCCGACCGGGACCGGCTTGCCGTCGGCGCCGACGATTTCGGGGATGATGCCGGGCAGGGGCTTGCAGCAACTGCCGGGCTTGGTGGGTGTGGCCCCGGGGAGCGGCGTGATCATGATCCCGCCCGTCTCGGTCTGCCACCAGGTATCGACGATCGGGCAGCGCCCGCCGCCGATCTGGTCGTGGTACCACACCCAGGCCTGGGGGTTGATCCCTTCGCCCACCGTACCCAATAGCCGCAGGCTGGAGAGATCGTGGCTGCGGATCCACTCCTCCCCCCATTTGATGAACGAGCGGATGGCAGTGGGGGCGGTGTAGAAGATACTGACGCGGTACTTCTGGACCAGTTCCCAGAAGCGTCCCTGGTCGGGCCAGTTGGGGGCCCCTTCATACATGAAGCTGGTCACCCCGGCCGTCAGCGGGCCGTAGACGACGTAGGTATGCCCGGTGATCCAACCGATGTCGGCCGTGCACCAGTAGACGTCCTCGTCGCGGACATCGAACACCCACTCGGTGGTCTTCTTGGCGAACAGGTTGTAGCCAGCGGTGTTGTGCTTGATGCCCTTGGGCTTACCGGTCGAACCGCTGGTGTAGAGGATAAACAGGGTATCATTGCCGTCGATCGGCTCGGCGGGGCAGTCGGCCGAGGCCTCTTCGATCAACTCATGCCACCAGAAGTCGCGGCCTTCGCGCATCTCCACCTGGCAGCCGACGCGCCTGAGCACGATGCACTTTTCGACCGTGGGCGACTTTTGTAGCGCCGCGTCGACGTTGGCTTTAAGCGGCAGTTGCTTGCCGCGGCGCCAGCCGGCGTCGGCGGTGATCTGAACCTTCGCCGAGGCGTCGTTGTTCCGATCGGCGATCGCCTCTGCCGAAAAGCCCGCGAATACGACCGAATGCACGGCACCGATTCGGGCGCAGGCCAGCATGGCAACGGCCAGCTCGGGGACCATGGGCATGTACATGGCGACCACGTCGCCCCGCTCGACGCCCAGGCCCTTCAGCACGTTGGCGAACTTGCAGACTTCCTGGTGGAGGGTCTGGTAGGTCAGCACCCGCACGTCTCCCGGCTCACCCTCCCAGATCAGCGCGGCCTTATTCTGGCGCGGGGTGTCGAGGTGGGCGTCGAGGCAGTTGTAGGAGACGTTGGTCTGGCCGCCCACGAACCATTTGGCAAACGGTTCGTCCCACTGAAGGACCTTCTCGAAGGGCCGAAACCAGTGGAGCTCGGCGGCCATCTTGCCCCAGAACCCTTCGGGGTCGGAAGCGGCGTGATGCCAAAGTCGCTGGTACTCCTCCATGGAGGGGATCCGCGCCTTGGCGGCGAACTGCTCGGGCGGCTGGAAGAGCCGCTCCTCCTTCATTACGTTGACAATCTGGCTTGATTGTTCCGTTGCCATGTCCGGTTCCCTCTGGGTGGACATACACGACTAAGTGACTAAATGCCCTCAACAATGGGGATAGCTGAATTGTAGGGGCCTGCCGGCCGAGCGTCAACGGACCCCCTGTGGCTGGAGCCTGTCGGGCCTTGCTTGCGGCAGACCTTCAGGATCTACATTTCGTCCCCCGGAGAGGGCGCTCTTGTTGTAGGGGACGCTTCGGGCTGCGCCGACGGCTCGGAGGCGGCGGGGGTTAGAAACAATACCGTTCAATTAGCCGTAAGCCGAGTATTCGCTTATGATTTGGTTCAAGCATAAAGCCGCGACCGGTGGTCGCGCCGGGAACGATCACCGCCGGTTTCTGCGATCCTTCGGCGCGACCACCGGTCGCGGCTTTATGAGATTTGGACATCATCACTGCACATGACATCGGCAGTTCCGGCTATTGATTTTCAGAAAGACAATGCGACATGCCGTTTAGCGGCCGACGGTACGTCGGCCGGGAGAAACGCCCCCGTCGCCGTGCCGGCGACGGCTAAACGATGCGCCATTAGCTCTCTGAGAGTCAATAATTGAAGGGTATTGGGGTCAGAAACGGTGGACCGGCATGCCCGCCCGGACGAAGACGGCTGGCGTAGCGGGTTACCATTGGTCGCTACCGCCCCTTCGAGATCACCTGTTGATCTTCGTGTGGCTGGGGGAATTCTCCGTACCCGCCTTCAAATCCAGGGATCGCAGAGCTTGGGTGGCGGTTCGGCGGACGTCGGCGTTTCTGTGGTGAAGCAGCTCTGCAAGGCCGGGCACCGCGGCTGGTCCCATACCGGCCAAGACTCCCGCCGCGGTGCGACGGACGAATGCGTCGTGGTCACGAGCCAGCTCCACCAGTGCGGGTATGGCTGCTTCTGCGTGCGGTCCGATGCTTCCCAAGGCCTTGGCGGCGGCTTCCCGGACCGAAGCATCCTCGTCTCGAAGGGCTACGGTAAGTGCGGGCACGGCCGGTGCTGCCTCGGATCCCAGGGATCGCAGGGCTTGGCCGGCGGTTCGGCGGACTTCGGCGTTTCTGTGGTGAAGCAGCTCTGCGAGGCCGGGCACCGCGGCTGGTCCCATACCCGCCAGGACTCCCGCCGCGGTACCACGGACGAATGCGTCGTTGTCACGAGCCAGCTCCACCAGTGCGGGTATGGCTGCTTCTGCGTCGGGTCCGATGCTTCCCAAGGCCTTGGCGGCGGCTTCCCGGACCGAAGCAATCTCGTCTCGAAGGGCCGCGGTAAGTGCGGGCACGGCCGGTGCTGCCTCCGGTCCCAGGAATCGCAGAGCTAGGCTGGCGGTTCGGCGGACTTCCGCATTTCTGTCGCGAAGCAGCTCTGCGAAGCCGGGCACTGCGGCGGGTCCCATTCCCAGCAGGACTCCCGCCGCGGGACTACGGACAAATGGGTCGTTGTCACGGGCCAGCTCCACCAGTGCGGGTATGGCTGCTTCTGCGTCGGGTCCGATGCTTCCCAAGGCCCTCGCAGCAGCCTGCCGGACAGACGCATCCTCGTCCCGAAGCGCGCCGGTGAGAGCTGCCACCGCGACCGAAGTCGCCAGCCGTGCTCGGTCCGTGGGTGTTGCCACCTCCTGGCGGAACACCGGTTCCCCGGGCGCCAGTAGCGGTCTTGTCGCAAATGGTGAGGGGCCTCTGTGCTCTGGCTCCTGCCCAAGGCAGGTAGGTGCGACCAAGACGCTGATGCTCAGCGCTATCGCAAAAGTCTTCATTGTCAACCTCCTTTGGTCCACGAAAGCGTTTCATTTGTAGCGGCCTACAGCGATCGAGGAGAGAGTGCGCCAGAATCGGCTGGTTTGGCTGGGGCGGGCAGCGGACGCGGACGTATCACCTCGATCGGCGAGAAGGCTGGTCATTGGCCGCGGGGATCGTGACACTAAAGCCTAGCTCATTTCGGTGGATGTCAGTAAGTGTCCTGCGTCAGAGATGTGGTGTTGATCCGTGGCTCCGAGCCACCCAGTGCCGAGGCCACGGAAGCCCCGTTTCCGGGCAGGAGAGTGAGAGTCGAGCCCGGGCCGGAAACTCGCATTTTTCGGGGGTCAAGGGGATGCTCCCCCCGGCGGGGGGTAGAGATTCCGGACCCCTGGCGATGGCCGGCGGTCGCCATGGAGGGTCGGGCGACGGCCCTGGAGGCGGCCGAAGGTTGGCCGGGGGCGCCCCGGGCCCCTGTTCCCTGGGGGGATCGCTTAGTAGTACAGCGCAGGGTTTCGCAGCGGTGTGACAAGGAACCGTTTCACGCGGGTCCGACTCCCGCTAGAATGAGTAGGGAATGGTATCGTATCGATCGAGGCATTGCATGAAGAACATCCTCACGTTGGTGCTGGGCGGCGGGCGGGGGAACCGGCTCTATCCGCTTACGAGGTTCCGTTCCAAGCCGGCCGTGCCGGTGGCCGGGAAGTACCGTCTGATCGACATTCCGCTGTCGAACTGCATCAACAGCGGGCTGAACCGGATTTACGTGCTGACGCAGTTCAACTCGGTCAGTCTGCACCGGCACATCCGCAGCAGCTACAACTTCGATCGCTTCAGCCACGGATTCGTCGAGGTCCTGGCGGCCCAGCAGACGATCGCCAACACCAACTGGTACCAGGGCACGGCCGACGCGGTCCGCCAGAATCTCCGTTACCTCCAGCAGCCGAACGTGGACTACGTGCTGATCCTCTCCGGCGATCAGCTCTACCGGATGAACTTCCAGGAGATGATCGCCTCTCACGAAAAGGCCGGCGCCCAGGTGACCATTTCCGCCGTGCCGGTGCATGCCGAAGAGGCCTCGGACCTGGGCATCATGCGGCTGGACGACAGCGGTCGGGTGGTCGGTTTCCTGGAGAAACCGCAAACGAAACAAGAACTGGACCACGTGCGTACCGACACGTCCTGGATCGACCAGCAGGGAATCGCCAGCGGCGGCCGCGACTGCCTGGCCAGCATGGGCATCTACCTGTTCAACCGCGACACGCTGCTAGAGGTGCTGGAGAAGACCGACTACCAGGACTTCGGCAAGGAGGTCTTTCCCGCCTCGATCCGCAGCCGGCACGTCCAGGTCCACGTGTTCGACGGCTACTGGGCAGACATCGGGACGATCAAGTCGTTCTTCGAGGCCAACCTGGAGCTGGCCACCGGCGACCCGCCGTTCGAGCTGGCCTCGGCCGATTTGCCGATCTACTCGCGTGCCCGATTCCTGCCACCTTCGCGCGTCGAGGGGGCCACCATCCGCGGCAGCCTGATCGCCGACGGCTGCACGATTGAAGGGGGCGCGGTGGTCGAGAACAGCGTGATCGGCCTGCGATGTCTGATCGGCCGCGACGTGCAGATTCGCAGCTCGGTCCTGATGGGCAACGACTTTTACGAGCCGCCCGAGGAGGTCGCCGCGGGCAGGTCGGACGGTCGTCCGCCGCTGGGCGTGGGTCCGGGCACGCGGATCGAAGGGGCCATCGTCGACAAGAACTGCCGCATCGGCCAGGGCGTCCAGATCGTCAACCACCAAGGCGTCGACTCGACCGAGGAGACGCCGTACGGCATGATTCGCGACGGGATCGTGGTCGTGCCCAAGGACGCCACCTTGCCCGACGGCTGGAGCCTCTGAAGCCAATTGAAGCCGTGTTGATCCATCCCCGGGCTACTCCGGTAGCCCGCCCCTCGGAGATCAGAGCAAGCGGATCACGGTTTCTGCGGCAGGATTCACCGCCGTCGGCGGGCACCGACGACCAACAGGCAGAGCACGCCGAGGGTCAGCAGCGATAGCGTGGACGGCTCGGGGA
>CAZUAM010000487.1:0-1985 GCA_964618095.1 uncultured Planctomycetaceae bacterium
GAACCAGAGACCCGCCAACCCTCCCGCAAGGACGATCAACCATGAATCGCCAAACACAGGCTGCAAGATCGATACTGCGTTGGCCCAAACGAGCCGATTCCGGTCAGAGCGCCGAAATCGACTGGGAACGGATCATGGTCCAGATCACGTTTGCGTTTGTCATTATTCTGGGCTATCTCGTCTCGGTGGGAGTTGATGAGGCAACCGATCTCGCCGCCGAAGCAGAGCAGCGTGCTGCCGAGGCCAAGCGGCTTGCCGACGAAATGGAGTTACAGAAGCAGCACAGCAAGCGGCTGCAAAAGGTTGTCGGGGAGTTGAAGGACACCGATGTCGGTAAAGCGATTGCGGGACGCGTGGCGGCAGAAAAGGATTCGCAACTGCAGACGCTCCTGCGCTTTTGGGAGACAATACGCGATCACCGGCGCCTGTATGAATTGTTGCGGCACTTCGATGCCAACGCCAAGTTGGTTCCGCTCGCCGAGGACGAGTTCTGCATGCCAAAGGGTGACGCCTTCAGGGATCTCAATCGCGAAATCAAACGCGTTTTCGTCGAGGGCAATCGGGACGTCAACCCGACGGAGATTAGGGGCCTTACGCAACAAGTGCTCGAGCGTGCGGGATTTGATCCTCAAGCGATTCCGAGGGAATTCGATCCGTTTCAGTTGTCACCCGACGTCGCCGCCTTGTACTTCGACAAGAGCCTTCCAACCTATGAGAATTTCGTAGAGCTCACACGGCAGATCCTTTCTGACTTGAGGAACGAACGAGCACAGGTTGTCAATTTGCAGTATACGCTGGTCGGAAGGATAGCGGCTGCCCGGCACGATTGGCTTGCCAAGCAGCCGCTTCCCCAGGACGTAGACGTCCAAACGAATGACACCGACCTGGGTCTCCGCATGCTGGAGGAGGTATTCAAGGACCTTAGAAAACGCGAAATGGAGCTCCTGCCGGAGACTGCGGACCGGATTCGCAAAGGCAGCAGCACTGATCAGGCGAAAGATACCAGCCAAGAATGAAGCCTCGGCCGTAGCAAAGGCGCAGGACGATGGCAACTTCACTGTCGACTCGGACGTTCTTGTCGATACTTTTCCTGCTGTCGGTCGCCCCGGCGGCCGGAGGGGAAGATACCCAGACTGGCCCGAAGACTGAAGAACCGGCCGTGGTGACGAAGAACTTGGCGGCTTTTCAGGCGTTCCGCCAACTGATCGCCTCCCGCCGCTATGCGGTGAGCGAGGATCAACTGGCCGGCATGGTTAAAAAGCACCTCCAGGAGAGCAAGGCCAAGCCTCCCCTGCCGTTGCCGAAGCTCGCCGATCTTCAGACGTCAGGACTGAAGCGTGATTTTCAGGCACGTTACGACGAAATGCTCAAGAAAGCGACCTCCAAGCTCGATCCGGACGGAAAACTGAAGCTTGAGGAGCGCCTGAGGAACTACCTTAAGCAACATCCCAAGCTGCGAAACGACGCCGAGACGCGATACCAAGAGTACGCCAAGAAGGAGCTGCCGAAGGCCCTGGGCCGGGTAAACAAAACGCTCGTCGCGCAACAGGTCAAGCAGCTTAATGGCCGGCTGGAGAAATACCTGGGAAGCGGCAAGCCTGCCGTAGGGAAGGTTCAATCGGCCTTCGAGGAGAACGCGCAATGCAGTCTTTCGCAACTCATCAAGAAGGAGGTCCTGGACGACGTCAAACTTGCCCTCCCTCGGCTATTGCCCGCGGACGAAGCATTCGGCAAGAGCGTCGACAAGGTGGCGTCCGACAGCATCAGGCAATTGAAGGAGCAGTTGGAGACCTTGAAGAAGCCGGAGCCCGAATCCCGCACCCTCGAGGGAATCAGGAAAGAGCTGCATGTTCGGCTGGACGGCAAAGCCGGCAGTCAGAAGAAGGACCGACAGAAGGACCGGCTCCGGAGGAGTTACGGAAAGTTTCCGTTAGCGCAGAAACAGGTCGAGACGGAAGCCCGGCGCCATTTCGACCGCCAAGTCG
>CAZUAM010000487.1:1995-5156 GCA_964618095.1 uncultured Planctomycetaceae bacterium
GCAGCCGATCCCCGAGGAGCACAAGCACAAAATCCATGTTAAGATTGTTGGCGATTTGCCGAAACATCATGAGCTCAAGAAGTCGAAGGACGAGCTAAAGAAGACCATTAAGGACTTGGTCGAAGAAGCGGGCCGGCAGTGGATTTTCAAGCCTCTGATGGAAGCGGCCAAGCAAAGCCGCTCCGAGCACGACTTGGGCTATGACCCGGTCCGTTTCAACAAAGACGTTGATGGTTTGCTGGAGAAGGTCGGCACGGCTGCACACGAGGCGTGGATCCGGTTGAGCGATCTCTTGACAAAGGAGTACGAAGAGACGCTGATTCCGACAGTGCGCGCCCGGATTGCCAAGCAGCATGCTAAGCAGTACTCTCCTTTGCTGGCGGCGGGTGCCTGGCTGCCCACGGAAGAGCAGATTCTCGACCTTAAAGGTCCCCTCCAGCGGCGACAGTTACGTGCACTGGACGTCTGGTTGGATAAACCGCCGGCACAGGATGAAGATGTTCTTGAGGAAACGTGGCAACAGTGGACGGGCAACGCCAAACACGCATTTGCCATCGGGCAACAAGCGATGACTGGCCAGCAGGGGTTAGTCGTTTCACTGAAGGATTTCATGTTTGAGCGGATCAGCGACGGTCTGGAAGAGGGCAGGGACCATTGGGTCAATGAGTATACCTTGGAAGTCAGCAGCAGGTGGAAGCCAAGCTTGGACTCGGCCGCTAAGCACTATCCGGGACTGTTCGACAAGACCCAACTTAGGATCAAGGAAGTGGTCGCATTGCTCTTTCAGCAGGCGAAGAAGCAACAAGAAGAGGCGGAGAAACTTGCGGTCAAGAGGCGTGAAGAGGCGGAGAAACTTGCGGCCAAGAAGCGCGAAGAGGCGGAGAAACGCACCGCTTTGGAAAGGAAGAAGACGGAGCCGCCTGCCGAATCGGAGCCCCAGGCTCAGCCACCGGCTGAGACAGGGCCGCGATCCGACGGGTAATCTCCAGGCGGAGGTTCGCCCCAAACGACCGGTCCGGGAAGCGGCACCGCGGGACCCTCGGGCGACAGAGTGAGCCCGATCGACGAAGAAGACGAAGTAGCAGAAACTCGGAAGGCTCAGAGGCAGATAGTCTATCAACTGGAACCTCTGATCCGCGCGGAGGTCAAAGAGAGTCCGGTTACTCAAGAGACGCTGAAGGTAGAGTATTGGAAAGATGAGTACGTTCGCCGCGCGACCGACATCTGGGGGCAAGACGCCCGGTCGCGCGATTACCCCGACTTGTTGCCACCCGTCGTATCCCGAATCGACGAGCTGGTGCGTGACATCCTCGTAGCGAGCATCGTAGGCAAGGTGCGCGTGCGCCAGGAGGAGATGGTCGAGCAGCACCGTGCGGGCACAAACAACAAGGAGAGCATCATCAAGCTAATCAGGCAGGATCCAGATGCAACGTACGAGAAGTATAGAGGGCTTTTCGTCAATCGTGTATCAGATCAGTGGCAAAACGATACTTCCCCGGAGGCTATCTTGCTTCGGAAGACACATCCCAAACTACTCGAGTCCGTGGAGCGATTGATTTCGGGAATCGTTGTCGAGGCCGTACCGGCGAGAGAGCGTCTGTCAGCGAACAAAGGCAGCGACGGCTTTGGCGAAGGCGACAGCCCGACCGGGTTCCACTACAAGTTCTACCAGATCGGCTTTTGGACGATGTGCTTCCTGGTCCTGGTGATGGCGGGGTGCTGGTACTGGAACGTCAAGTACTTGCGGGCCTATATCGCCGCACAAAGGAGACTTCGGGAATAGGATCCGGCTCTGGCTGCGTCGCTGGGCAAGTAGGGTCTGCCTCCCACATTCGTCACCCTCTGCGAAGCTGCTGTCCGTAGGCGGGTGCGGCCCGTGAACCGGGCACACGTCTTTTCGCCCAGGATGCGATCCAACACGGGGGAGCTGCCGATTTCACGACCGCAAAAGAGAACTGCCGTTTTGTTCCCTTTCAGCAACCACGTTCACAGCGTTCTTCACTCCCCCAATCCCGCCCATGTTGATTCCGCTGCGAACCTCGACGAAACGGACCCGTCTCCCCGTGGTCGTTGCCCTTCTTGTTGTCGTCAACGTCGTTGTGTTCTTGGTTACCAGGGAGAACCTCGCCGTGGCAGTTCAGCGATGGGGATTTCGACCCCCGGAGTCGTTGGAGGCGTTTTTGCTGGATTCCCGCAGTCTCAGTTCTCTGCATACAATCCTGACACACGCTTTTCTGCACGGGGGGTGGCTTCATCTGATTGGCAACCTTTGGATGCTCGTCGTTTTTGGCGTCGCGGTGGAGTCGAGGACAGGAAGTATCTTGTTCGCCGCGTTGTATTTGGCTTGTGTTTTGATGGCCATCGCCGCACACGCTGCCCTCCAAGCCGGCCCGATTCGCCCGGCCATCGGCGCCAGCGGGGCAATCTCGGGAATCATCGGCTGCTACATCGCCCTCGAACCGCGGAGTCGAGTGCTCTCGCTGTTCTTCCTGGGCGTGATCATTTTTGTCACCGAGGTGCCGAGCGTCTTCTACATCGCGGTGTGGCTTGTGCTCCAGATCGATGCGATCTCGACCCGAGTCCTGACGGGCCCGGGGTGCCGCAACATCGCTTGGTGGGCCCATATTGGGGGGTTCCTTGGCGGTGTGGTCTTGGGTATCGGACTGCGGCTCCTCGCAAAGAGGCGCCAAGCAACGGTCTGCGGCTGAAACGCCTGCTGGAAACGGACTGTGGGCGAAACCGGCAGTCGGCAACCTCAACTCCGGAGGTGGAATTCTGGTTCTTGGCCCCCGTTTGCAGTTGAGCCACTGCGCATCCTGAGAACAAGATCAAGACCGCGACAACATTTGCAGGTCAACTGGCTGCGTCCGGCCGATCAGCGTCGCCTTGCCGCGTCCAAGCCCGTGATGGAGCACGAACCCCCGCGCCGATCCAAGGCCTTCTCTGAGGGGGCGGTTGTAGATATTGGAGCTTTGTCGCACGCGCCTTCGACAACCGCTTCATGCTCCAATGGGGGCCAGTGGGGAAAGGCCTCAGATGCAGCTCGGCTTCGTCCTGCGGGGTTGGCCGTCCAGGGTTGCCCAACCCTTATACCGAGGATTGGCACAAGAAACAGCCGCCGACTTCGTCCGATGGCCCGCTACCTCGCCGTCTGCTGCAAA
>CAZUAM010000487.1:5166-5781 GCA_964618095.1 uncultured Planctomycetaceae bacterium
TCTCACCCCCACGGGCGTGTTTGCCAGGCGCAGGCGAGCAGGGCAAGGGCAGCGGCGGCCAGAAGCAGCAGCGTACTCGGCTCGGGAACGATCGACACTTTCACGTACTGCTCGGTCAGCTCCGACGGGAGCCATTCCAGGCCAAATGGAGTCAGATCGGGCAGGTCCAGCCCAAACCCCGGCCCGTACGTCAGAACCGCCGCATCCAAGGGCGACCCGCTGAGCATCGCCGGCCCCGACCAGACCAGGTAGAACTCGTCGCCCGGCTGGAACTCGTAGGGGTTGCCCGCCCCGACCTCATCCGGGTCGAGCCGCATCGTAATCAGACCGTTCAGCAGCGTCTCGCCCGTGGCCGGGTTGCCACCCGAGACGAAGGCCACCGAGTAGCCTTCCGCCAGATCGGTCACGATCGGGGCGGCGCTAGGATCTACCTCTAACGGGATATACGGCATCAGGGAGCCCGCCACGTTCAGCGTCAGGGCCCCGATCGTCGGCCTCAAGAAGTTGTAGCTCGGTCCGGGACTCCAGGAGGGAAACTCCTGACCGAGGACCTCGACGTCACCGACGATGGCGTACGAGCCCTGCAAGTTGCCGGTGAACGTGATCTTGTTGCCG
>CAZUAM010000488.1:0-5777 GCA_964618095.1 uncultured Planctomycetaceae bacterium
CTCCCGTCGCCAATAGACGGAGTCTGTAGATCGAATTGTTTCACAGGCTCTCAGTGCTCAGTTGCCAGGGGCTTCCGCTGGCGGTTCGGCCCGGCGCAACTGATAGATGATGTAGCTGCGGTTCTCATAAAGCACTTCCAGGTCGAGCCGCGGCTGGGCGACCGTGATCACGTAATCGGCCCCGTATTCTTGGCCCAGCTTCATCAATCGTTCGGCGCCGAGATTGGCGAGTGATTCATCCTCGGGCTTCTTGCGGCCGGTAAGCTGGAGGTCCTCGAGCCGCTGCCGCCACTCGACGATCGCCACGGCGTCCTGGGGAATCTCCTTCCAGTTGGATACCTCGGCACGAGCGGCGTACCACTTGAACGTGTGGGACATCATCGGCGTAAGGAACCGGGCGTTCGCCGGGACGTTGCCGGGCCGCCCAATCCACGTACAAGCATCCCGCCAGTCCGCGTAGAAGTCGAGCCGTTCTCCAGGCAACCGATCCGCGTGCATCTTGTAGGCCCGGGGAGGCGTGGGGACGGGAAGCCTTACCAGGTGCACGCCGAGGTGGACGCCCGCAACGAGAATGCCAATCGCCAAGGCGCGTTGGGCCACTGCCGGCCGCGACGGCACTCGCCTCAGCGCGAAGCAGACTCCCTGGAGGGCGACCCCCATGGGCACGGCGACGTCGGCCAGGCGGAACCAGTAGAGCCGCAGAAGCCCGGCCCCGAGGTCCTGGGCGTAGAATGACAGCCAGCAGATCGCCCCGCCGGCCAGGGCAATCAGGACCGCCCCGGCCACGAAGCCCCGCAGCCGCCGCCAGGGGGCCTCGGTCGGCGAACTGAAGCACAGCAGCAGCCACAATAGGCACAGCAGCACGAAGCGGACAACGAAGCCGACCGGGATCTGGGCGGGGTCCAGGTGATGGGCGAGTCGCCCGTAGACGTAAATCCGGTTGGCCAGTTGCACCGTCTCCGCATCGGTCCCCCAGTTCAACGTCAGTGCCGGAATCAGCCCGGGCAACGACAGCAGAAACCCGCCGAGGACCGCCGGCCACATCGACCTCAGCGGCGGACGATCCTTGCCGACCATCAGCCAGGCCAGGCCCGCGGCCACGACCGACCAGCCGCCCACCAGGACGTGAAACGCCGAGGCCGCCCCCAACAACAGCCACGCGCGATTGAAGCGGTCGCGCACCAGGGCCTCCAGCCCCAGAAACACCAGCACGAAGGCGAACCCCTTGGCCTCCACCCCGCCGACGACCCATTCACCGGCCATGTGACAGTGCTCGATCAGGCAGACCAGCACAGCGGCCGTCAGGATGGAGCACCACCGCCTGGGCAGCAATGCAAAACTCAGCCGCCGCCAGGCCCAGGCCAACAGGCCCCAAGTCAGCACCCGGCCGAACCAGGCCAGCGCCAACGGCTTGAGCCAGAGCGAAAGCCAGCCGAACGTGTAATAGAAGACCTCGTGCGTGTCCTTCGAGCCCAGAAAGAAATCGCCCCGGGCCCAGCTCGGGTTCCAGTAGTGGATCGCCTTGCCCAGGTAGTACGGCTCGTTCACGTCGGGTACCGGACGGGCACCCTGGATGAAGAAGACCGCGAAGACCAGCAGGATCTCGGCCAGGACTGGACAATGATGAATGATGAATGATGAATGATGAATGGAAGACAATCGGCGGCCGTTCATCGTTTATCCTTCATCGATCATTCATTTTTCCAACGCCGCGATGCCCTTGAAATCGTCTTTGAGCGAACGGTAGAGCTGCTGATAGATCGGGAACGCCCGATCGTAATACTTCTTCGTTCGGCGGCTGGAGCCGGTTTCCTGCACCACGCGAATGGTGGCGGCGCAGGCCTCGCGGACGTTCTTGAACTCCCGCCCGCCCACGGCCGCCAGCAGGGCCACGCCGTACGCCGGTCCTTCCTCGGTATTGATCGTGACCACCTTGCGGCCGAACGTGTCCGCCTGGATCTGCCGCCACAGAGGACTTCGGGCACCGCCGCCGGACGCACGGATCTGCCGGATGGGCACCCCCAGCCCCTCGAAGATCGCCAGGCTGTCGCGCATCGCGTAGGTTACCCCCTCCAGGATCGCCCGGATCATGTGCCCGCGGCTGTGGGCAAGCGTCAGCCCCACGAAGCAGCCCCGGGCATCCGGGTCGGCGTGGGGTGTCCGTTCGCCGGAGAGATAGGGCAGGAAGAACAGGCCCTGGCTGCCGGTGGGCACCGGCTCGGCCTCGCCGATCAGCAGGTCGTAAATTTCCTTTTTGGCCCGTTTGGCCTTGTCCCAGTCGGCCTTGCAGAGTTCATTTCTAAACCACTGCAAGGAGCCGCCGGCCGAGAGGTTCACCCCCATCATGTGCCACTTTCCGCGGACCGCGTGGCAGAAGGTGTGCACGCGGCCTTGCGGATCGATCTTGACCTCGTCGCTGTGGACGAACATCACCCCGGAGGTGCCCAGCGAGGTGGACATCAGGCCGCGCGTGACGATGCCGTTTCCCACCGCCCCGGCCGCACAGTCGCCCGCCCCGCCGACCACCATGCAATCGGTCGTCAGGCCCAAGGCCTTGGCCGCTGCGGGCGTCAGCGTGCCGGTGACGTCCTCCGACTCGTAGCACCGGGCGAACAGGTCGATGTCGAGCTGGATTGCCGAGAGCAGCTTCTTCGACCAGTTTCGCCGGGCCACGTCCAACAGCAGCATCCCGCTGGCGTCGCTGACCTCGGTGGCGTACTCGCCGGTCATGCGGCGGCGGATCTCGTCCTTGGGCAGGAGAATCTTGCAGGTCTTCTCAAAGTTCCTGGGCTCATTGTTCCGAAGCCAGAGGATCTTCGGGGCGGTGAAGCCGGTCAGGGCGGGGTTGGCCACCAGCTTGATTAAGTTCTGGCGCCCCCCGACCCGTTGCTCCATCTCCCGGCATTCGGCCGCGGTCCGCTGGTCGTTCCAGAGGATGGCCCGGCGGATCACCCGGTCCCGCCTGTCGAGGAAGACCGAGCCGTGCATCTGGCCGGAGAGTCCGATCCCCTTGACGTCGGCCGGCTTGAGCTTGGCTTTCTTGACTACCTTGCGGACCGACTTGATCGTGGCCTGCCACCAGTCTTCGGGGTCCTGCTCGCTCCAGAGCGGCTTGGGGACGTAGCAGAGGTAGGTTTCCATCGCGTCGGCCAGGATCTTGCCCCTCGCGTCGATCGCCAGGGTCTTGGTTCCGGAGGTGCCGATGTCGATGCCCAGGAAAACGCTCATCGTGTTCGCATCCTTTTTCCCTTAGGTCCAATAGCAGTACGCGGCCACCTCAATAGGATTTCGTGATTCCGGGAATTCCGCAATGTTTAGCCCCGGCGGCCACGCCGGGACTTGCCGCCGCGTAGCCGCGGCGGCTAAACGCTCCACTCCCAGAATCGTGCAACTCCATTTAGGTCCAATCGCAGAAGCCGCAATCGCCGGTGGACGGATTGTAACCCAACCGACCCTCTCGGGGCAACCGGGGGGGTGGGGATTTCGGATTTGGGATTTGGGATTTCAGATTTCGGATTTGGGATTGGCATTTTGGGGTTGGCCGCTGCGTTGACCGAACCGCGTCCCTTGCCCTAAAGTGACATCCGGCGCTGCGGGGCGGAATCGAACCTTTGCCCACCAGTAACGTAGGGATTATCATGCTTCCCCATTCCCAACCCGGCATAGGCGGGCCGTCCCGGCCCCTTCGGAACGTCGCCCCGCACCGTTCGCGCTACCTTACCGCAACAAACCTGAAATCCGAAATCCGAAATCCAAAATCTGCAATCGCCTGCTGTCTGCTGATCATGCTGGGCGGCTGTCTCGGTCCCCAACCGGACGGCAACGGGACCTCCGGCCGCCCGTCACTGGCCGGCGTGAAGCTGCGACTGCTGGTGGTGGGCGATCCGGAACTGGCAGCCGCCGCCCGGCAGTCGCAGGGGGAATGGAACACCCAGACCGGCTCCGAGCTCCAGGTCGAATCGATCACCGAAGAGCAGTTTGGCGACACCGCTCCGCTCCGCGCCGATGCCCTGATCTGCCCCTCATACCAACTGGGCACCCTGGCCGAGCAGAAGCTGCTTCGCCCGATTCCCAAGACGTTGCTGCAAGGCAACCTCGGCGGCTGGTCAGACGTGTTCGAGCTGCTGAGACGCTCCGAGGCGACCTGGGCGGGCGAGCCCCTGGCCGTCCCCTTCGGCTCGCCGGTGTTTACCTGTTACTATCGGGCCGACCTGCTGGAAGAGTTGGGCCGCAAGCCGCCCGAAACTTGGGCCGAATACCAGGAACTGGCCGGCCTGCTGGCCGATCGCAACAACCTGGGCGATGCCGCCCCGGCCGACCGTGCCCCGTGGTGCGGCACCATCGAGCCGCTGGCCCCCGGCTGGGCCGCCCTGGTGCTGCTGGCCCGCTCCGCACCCTACGCCAAACACCGCGATAACTACTCCACGCTGTTCGATATCCGTACGATGAAACCGCTGGTGGCCGGTCCGCCTTTTGTCCGGGCGTTGGAAGAGCTGGTCGCCGCGGCCAAGGCGGGCGCGCCCGACCAACTCCAGTACGACCCGGCGGATGTCCGGGAGGCCTTCTGGCGGGGACAATGCGGCATGGCACTCACCTGGCCTACGGCCGCCACCGGCGGCTTGCCCGCCAATGCCGCTGAGAACGCCAAAGTCGGCTTTGCCGAACTGCCGGGCTCGACGGAGGTCTTCAACGTGCGCAAGCAGTCGTGGGAGACCCGGGCGGAGGACGACGATCCGCACGTGCCGCTGCCGGCCCTCGCCGGACGGATCGGCGTAGTCACCCGCAGGTCGGCCCACCCGGAAGCGGCCTTCCAGTTGGTGTTTTGGCTCTCGGGCAAGGAGTGCGGTCCGCGGGTGTGTGCGTCGAGCCCCGCCACCACGCTCTTCCGCGAATCACATCGGGCCGATCCCCAGACGTGGGTCGAAAAACCGATCTCGCCGACGGCGGCCGCGCAGTACGGCGCGGTGGCCGAGAAGACGTTTTCCCGCAGGCAGTGGGTCTTCGCCCCGCGGATCCCCGGCCGGTCGGAGTACCTTTCTGCCTTGGACGAGGCGGTCCATCGGGCGGTCCGCGGCGACCAATCCCCCGGCGAGGCCCTCCAGCAGGCCGCCACCCGCTGGCAGGAGATTACCCGACAGTTCGGACCAGACCGGCAGAAGGCCGCCTATTTTCGCAGTCTAGGGCAGCAGCCCTGAGGCCCTCCGGCTACCGGCGGATCGCCAGCCCCTTTTTGACATACCAGCCGCCGGTCCGTAGAATCAAGTTCCAGCTTCGCAAAGGCCGATAACTGCGCAGTACCTCTGGGGCGGTAGCTCAGTTGGGAGAGCGCTGCGTTCGCAATGCAGAGGTCGGGAGTTCGATTCTCCTCCGCTCCACTTCCTGCAACCCGTTGACACCAGTTGTCAGCGGGTTGTTTCTTTTGTCACCGCAAGCACTTACGTCATCGCCTTTCCGCTCAGTCACATCCTGGGGAACATCCCTCCCTTTGTCTCCAGTTGACCGTGATTTGCTAGATTTGTCAGCTTTTGGTGCAAGCATTGGTGCAAGCGCGCTTGCGTCGCCGGTGGTTCCGGTGGCCCGCCGTCGCTCTTGGTGGTCGCCATCAAGGGGCAATTCAGGCAGCACGTCCAGCGCCCCGTGAACGTCCAAGAGCTTCGGGTCGGTGTAGACGTTCATCGTCAAGTCGATGCTCGAATGACGCAACGCTGCCTGTGCGGTACGGGGTGCCACCCTGCGCCGTTAACTGCCGTGGCGAGAAAATTGGTATAAACATGGGC
>CAZUAM010000489.1:0-5773 GCA_964618095.1 uncultured Planctomycetaceae bacterium
TCTACAAGTTCGAGAAGATCAAGCGGGCCAAACGGAAGGCCCTGGCCGAGCATCCTGCCCGGCCGCTGATCGACTTCGGCATTGGTGAGAACGACGAGATGGCTGCGCGGGTGGTCCGGCAGGTGATGGCCTCCGAGATCGGCCGGCCGGAGAACCGGGGCTACGCCGACAACGGGATCGCCGAGTTCAAGGAGGCCGTGGCCCGCTTCATGGACCGGGAGTTCGACGTCAGCCTCGATCCGGCAACCGAGATCAACCACTGCATCGGGTCCAAGACCGCGTTGGCGATGTTGCCGGCGGTGATGATCGATCCGGGCGACGTGACCTTGATGACCATCCCCGGCTACCCGGTGGCCGGTACACACACGAAATACTACGGCGGCGAGGTCTACCAGATGCCGCTTACCGCCGAGAACGACTTCCTGCCGGAGTTGGATTCGGTTCCTGCCGAGGTCCGGCGCCGGGCGAAGCTGATGGTGCTGAACTACCCGAACAGCCCCACGGGCAAGGTCGCCACGCGGGATTTTTACGCCCGGGTGATCGAGTTCGCCCGGCAGAATCAGGTAGTGGTCGCACAGGACGCCGCCCACGTGATGCTCAGCTACGACGGCCCGCCGTTGAGCTTTCTCCAGGTACCGGGCGCACGTGAGGTGGGCGTGGAAATCCATTCCCTCTCGAAGGGCTGGAACATGATCGGCTGGCGGATCGGCTGGGTCTGCGGGCACGAGCGGCTGGTCCGGGCGTTTGCCGACGTCAAGGACAATTGCGACTCGGGCCAGTTCATCGCGATCCAGAAAGCGGCCGCCGCGGCGCTGGATGATCCCGACGTTCCCCGCCGCACACGCCAGAAATACCATCGCCGGTTGAAGAAGCTGGTCGCGGTGCTCAGCCGCTGCGGGTTCGATTGCCGCTTGCCGGGCGGTTCCTACTTCGTCTATGCGCCCAGCCCCAAGGGCGTCGCCGGCGGGCGGAGCTTCGATTCCGCCGAGGCAGCCGCACACTACTTGATCACCGAACACTCGGTCTGCACGGTCCCCTGGGACGACGCGGGAGCGTACCTGAGATTCTCGGTCACCTACGAGGCGGCCGACGAGGCGGCCGAAGACGACCTGATGGCAGAAACCGAGTCGCGTTTGAAGAAGATCCAGTTGGTCTTCTAAATGGAGTTGCACGATTCGCGAAATGTACTGTTTAGCCGCCGCGGCTACGCGGCGGCAAGCCCTGGGGCGGCCGAGGGTTGCAGGATGATCATGTTGCGTGGTGCGATCGCGTTTTCCTTGTTTGTGGGCTTGGCGCCGCTCCTGGCCGGTTGCGGCGGCGGTTCGTCCGCTCCGGGACTTTCCTATCGGCAGCAGGTGGCCGAGGCCCAGCAAGAGCCGCTGCCGGACGTTCGGGCGCAGAAGCTAATCAGGATCGCCTACGAACAGGCCAAGGCGAAGGACGTCTCGGGGGCCGAGGAGACCATGAAACTGGCCGCCAAGGCCTGTGGGGAGATCCAGGATCCGGCGGTCCGCGCGGGGGCGTTTTCCTTTGCGGCCGAGGTCCAGGCACGCATCGGCAATCAGTCGCAGGCCCGCCGCGCCGCGGCCTCCGCCCTGGCCGCCGCCGAGAAGGTCGAGGACCTGGAGACCAAGGCCCGCACGCTGGCCCGAGTGGGCCGGGCCCAAGGTGTCATCGAAGACGTCGACGCCGCGGTCAGATCGCTCAAAAAGGCCGAACAACTCGCCGGCCAACTCAAAGACCCGGTCGGAAAGACCCTGGTGCTCGATACGGTGGCGATCAGCTATCAGAGAATCGGCCGGGAGGCAGAATCCGACCGCGTGATTGGGGAAGCTCTCGAGCTGGCCCGGTCGATCGAAGACCACCGGCAACGATGCCAGGCAATCGCCGAGGTGGCAGCGAACCTCAGTGCGATGAAGAAGAAGGAGGCGGCCGAGCAGACCTTCGACCTGGCCCTGGAGGCCGCCCGCCAGGTCGAAAGCCTCCAAAGCCGCGCCTACGCCCTGACCGACATCGCCCAGAAACTCTCCCAGGCCGGCCACCACGCCAAGACGCACGAGGTCCTCGACGAGGCCGACCTGGTCGCCCAACAGATCCCTCAGCCCGACCAGCAGCGGCTGGCGCTGGAGAAGGTCCGCGGCCTGATGGGCAGACTGCCGAAGCCGCGGAAAAAATGAGCCAGCCGATGATGCGGAAATCGTGGACCTGACCAAGCCACGCCGAGACCGATCGGTGGGGTGGTTGACCGACCGGCAGATGATACAATGCAATTGGACGGAGGCGGTTGGCGTTGCGTGCTCGATGACCGCGAGTCGTTACGATACCCTTGACGATTGGAGACGATTTGTTGGCCGAAGCGGGGCTCAGTGAGCGCGACGCCCGAATCGAAATTGCCTGTCGCCTCTATGACGCGGGCAGGCTGGCGATGCCGGCGGCGACTCGATGGGCGGGCCTCAGCCGCACGCAGTTCGAAGAGGAGTTGTTGCGTCGAGAGATCGCCATTTCCCGACCGACCAGCGAGGACTTGAAACAGGACCTGGAAACGCTCCGGCGGCTGGGGTTGTGAAATGGTGGTCGTGGTTGGCCGGGCACCGAAGCGAAGCTTTGGTCGGCGGCGGCACAAAACGCTGTGACGGAGGTGTTTCATGGGTGTTGTGGAGTTGCTGGAACGAGTCGAGTACCTCGTAGACCCCAGCGGGAAGAAAAAGGCCGTGGTGCTCGATTGCGCCGTCTGGGAGCAGTTATTGACCCTCTTGGAGGACTTGGAGGACTCGGAGGATATTCGCCGCCTGCGGGAGGCTGGGGAAGAAGCGATCCCCTGGGCAGAGGCCAAGACAGAGCTGCGGGCTGAGGGACTCGATGTATAGCGTTCGCATCCTGCGGCGGGCGATCAAGGACATTGCCGGCCTGCCAAGAGATTACGCCGCCCTGGTAAGCCAGCATATTGATGGCCTTGCCGAGAACCCTCGTCCACCGGGTGCCAAGAAACTGCGCGGAACGATGGATTACAGTCTACGGGTCGGAATGTATCGACTGCTGTACGACATCGACGACGCGCAGCGCCTGGTCACGGTTTATCGCGTGAAACACCGACGGGAGGCTTATCGCTGACCGCCCAGTAGCTCATTGTCGCGGTCCCGCTACCGCAGAGCGCTCAGTTCGAGGCCGTTAGATCACGGGGAAGGGGTCAGTCCTTAGATTTTAGTCCTACAGGGAGATTGACACTAAGATCTAAGGACTGACCCCCCAACCCGGCTCAGTGCCCGTGGTCAGGCCCAACAGATCGGCGTTGATCTTGGCAATGATGTTGGCAGCTTGGGATTCGACGCGCACGACCCGCGCACCGACTCCCGCCCGTTCCACTTGCGAAATCGCCGAGGTGACGGCATCGTATAGCGAAGAGGACGCTCGATCAAACTCCAGGAAGGCGACACCATCACGCATGTTCAGCTCGATATCGCCGCCGGTCGCTGTATACAAGGCGTCGGCCAATTCGGGCGTAATCTCGGAAACGCCCGACAGGATCAACGTGAATCGATGGTCATCCATCCCTTCCTCGCTGGCGTGTTTCTAATGGGGACACCCGTCGACGAACCGCCGGATTTCAGCGGCATGTCTCTGTGGATTTCGCGGAGTTGACCAAATCGACTTCTGGCATCCACCGCGACCGTGCGGACACCTGATTATGCCCCAGCAATGCCCTCTGGCCGATTCAATGACCGACCAACCGTTGCTTTCCGCATACTGCAACGCGATTTCGATCTCCTTGTTGGGATGTCTAGCCGCCTCTGTTTCCTATTCTAGCCATTGCCGCAACGAGGGTCAAGCACACCAATTCAGAGCAAGTGCCGGGCCTTGATCTCCAGATACCGGTTCACCAGCGGGGCGGTCATCTCTTCGGGAAAGACGTCGAGCGAGAGCACGCCCTTGCTGCTGAGGTCGGCCAGCACCTGGTGGCGCCAGGCGAGGATGTCGGCGGCGGCCGCTGCCGGCCAGAGTTGGGCGTCGGTGGGCTCTTCGACGTCGACCGCATCGAACAGCCGCCGGTCGCGCAGCAGCACCCCCAGCGGCAGATGCCGGCCGACCAGGTTCGTCAGATACTGCTCCACCTGGTTGGCGTTGACCTCGTCGATCAGGTTGGTGATCAACACCACCAGCGAGCGCTTGCGGCAGTGGGAGGCCAGGTAGCGGAACGCCTGGTCGTAGCGCGACTCGGTAAGCTGCGGAAAGCGGTCGAAGGAGGCGTGCAGCAGGCGGTTCATCTGGTTCATGCCGCCTCGGACCGGGACGAATCCGTGGACGGCGTCGGAGAAGCTGATCATCCCCACGGAATCCCCCTGCCTCAAGGCCACGTAGCTGAGCATCAGCATGGCGTTCAGCCCGTGATCCAGCAGGCTCAGGCCCGCCGCCTCGTTGGTCATCATCCGCCCGCAATCCACCAGGAAGATGATCCGCTGGCTTTGGGTGGACTGGAAATCCTTGACGGTCAGCTTGCGGCGCCGGGCGGTGGCCCGCCAGTCGATGTGCTTGTAGTTGTCGTCGACGGTGTAGTCGCGGAGCCGTTCGAAGTCGTGGTCCTGACCGATCCGCCGGGTGCGGCGGACTCCCAGCAGGCTCAGCCGGTTGGTCCGCGCCAGGACGGCGTACTGGCCGAGCTGTTTCATGTCGGGATAGACGTGGATGATCGACCTTGCCGGGTAGTCGAGCATTCGCTGCCAGAGACGGAGGCGGCTGCGGACCCGCAGATAGACCGTACGGGCGCGAAACGCCCCGCGGCGGCTGGGGCGCAGCACGTAACGCAGCGTCACGCGGCTGCGGCCGGGGAGCCGGCGGTCAAACTCGGCGGGCTGGGGGTTCAATTCGCGGGGCACACCGTCGCGGATCGATACCGCAAAGCTCCGCCGCCCATGGTTCAACAGCGTCAGCGCCACCCGATGTGGTTTCCGCAGCGAGGCGATCCGCACCGTCTCGCGCTCGGCGGAAAAGACCTTGCGTCTGGGCAAGGTCAACAGGTCGAAAACCACCACGCACGCCAGGATCACGTCCAGCGGCACCACCAGCCACAAGGCCGCGGGCGTGGCCAAGATGAGCAACGTCAACATTGCCGGCACCAGCGCCAAGTGCACCAGCAGCGCCCGGGGATAGACCTTCAGCAGCCAGCCCAGCCCCACAAACGGCGCGGCGATGGCCGCGATGATTGCCAGCACTTTTGCCAGGACGGTCACAGCCGGGGCACCTCCACCGAGCCCATCAACTGGCCAAGCAGATCGTCCACCGAGTGGCCTTCCACCTCCGCCTCGGCCGAGAGGATCACCCGATGTCGCAGGGCCGGCAGGGCCAGCTCGACCACGTCGTCGGGCACGGCGTAGTCGCGGGCGTGGAACGCGGCCAGGGTACGGGCGCCCTGCATCAGGGCCAGCCCCGCTCGCGGCGACGCGCCCAGGTGAAACTGCGGCCATTGGCGCGTCTGCCGTACCAGCGAATTGATATAATCACGCAGCTTTGGGGCGACGAACACGTCGCCGTTTTGGCGGGTGAACTGGACGATCTCTTCGGGACAGGTCACCGGCTCCAGTTGCGAAAGCCGCTGGTCCAGCTCCACCTGCACGCTGTGCATCGACAGAATCTTGGCCTCCTCCTCGTCAGAGGGATAGTCGATCACCAGCTTGAACATAAAGCGGTCCAACTGGGCCTCCGGCAGGTTGTAGGTCCCTTCGGCCTCGATGGGGTTCTGGGTGGCCATCACCAAAAACGGCCGCTCGATCTTGTGGCT
>CAZUAM010000490.1:0-4516 GCA_964618095.1 uncultured Planctomycetaceae bacterium
CCCAGGTCTTCCTCGACCCGGATAGCTACGGCTCGTACTGGAATTTCTGGTCGCCGGAGAATCCGAACTTCTTCACCGACTACAACCGCTGCGGCATCCTGCTGGTCACGAAGCTGAAGCAGCATCCCCGATTCCGCGACTTGGCCAAGATGGCCGAGCAGAAGTTTCGCGAGGACATGTACCACGCGATCACGCTCCCCGGTGGCGCTGGGCAGGAATGTCCGGGCTATGTCGCCTATGCCATGCACACCTGGAAGCCGCTGGCCGAAATCTGCAAGGCGCATCTCGGCTTCGACCCAACCGGTTGGCCTCGTTATCGGGCAGGTGTGTCGTTCCTCGTCCACCTTTCCCAGCCGATTGCCCCCGGCCAACGTCGCTGCCATCCCGGCGGCGACACGCATCCCCTGGGGCCCGACGTCTTCGCACTGGCCGAGGAGTTCGGCATCAAGGAGGACCTGCGGAAGTTCTCCACCGAGGAGTTGCCCGGCTTCGGCGTCGTTTTCCGCAACCGGCCGGGCATGGAGCGAGAGACGTATCTCGCCTTCAGAAGCGGCCCGAACCGTGGCCACTTCCACGGCGACCAGCTTTCGCTCCACTACTGCGCACACGCCCGACAGGTGGCCATCGACCACATGTGCAGCTACGGTCCCCGGGCGGGTCAGGAGCACATGCACAACCGCGTGGCCTTCCACACCGCCAAGCTGCCCTACGCCAACATGGACGGTTATGAGCGGGTGATCGCCCTGAAGACCTCGAAGGACTGCGACGTGGCCGTCGGGCAGGTCGAGTCGGAACGTCTGCGCGCAACGACCGAGTATCCGCCGGAGAAGTGGGATACCTATCTGCCTGAACAGCGGTTCGACGTGCCGCTGAAGTACCGCCGTACGATCGTCTGCGTGAAGAACGGCGAAGAGGACTACTTCGTCGTTCGCGACCAGGCCGAGGGGCCGGAGGTCAGCGCGACGTATTGCCTGCACGTGTTGTCCGACCATTGCCAGCGGCGCGACAACCTGATCGATTTCGGCAACCTGACCGTCTTCTGCGCGAAACCGGCCCGATTCAATTTCGGCCGCCACGACTGGAGATTCGAGAAGAAGGACCGAGACGGCAAACGCATCATCCTCGAAGACACGAAGGGCATTCGGTTGGGCACGGCAGGCACGTCGAGCGAGT
This sequence comes from uncultured Planctomycetaceae bacterium, assembly GCA_964618095.1. Classification (GTDB taxonomy): domain Bacteria; phylum Planctomycetota; class Planctomycetia; order Pirellulales; family Thermoguttaceae; genus CAZUAM01. The sequence goes on from CAZUAM010000490.1 coordinate 1,174, forward strand.
TCATCACCGTACTCTATCCGGGCGGAAAGCCGCCGAAGATGGAAGCCATCGATGGCGGCGTGCGTGTCGGCGACGACGAGGTGGTCTTCGCCGGCGGCATCGACGAGGACGAAGAAACCGCCTACGTTACCGTGCGGCGCGACGGCAAGGACGTCATGGCCCTGACCGGCAAAGACATCGACCTGCACCGCTCGCAGGGAGAGGTCGGCCTGTTCGTGCCCGACGCCGGATATCCCTTCGGCGAAATCCCCGACTGGCTCATCCGTCAGCGGGCAAGAGTCCCCGACTGGGCGCCGGACTGGGCCCGGCAACACCGCCGATTTGAGTTGCCGTAAGCAGAGATCGCGGTGCTGGAAGGACACGGAGAATATGAGTATCAGGTTGCGCTTGACGCGGTCTGCTGTGTCAGAGATGGACCAGGGCACCGGCTGACCATGAAAAGGAGGGCCCTGCCAACAACTTACGGTGTTGACCGCGGGTGCTCCACACGCGCTTTTCCGAGCGGCACGGATTGAAGCCACTTCACGCCGTAGTTGCCTCGATACTCGCCGACTTCCCCGGACGCGGCCAGACGTGCATCGATGGTGTATTCGCCAGCCGCCGAATCGCCCGACTGCGTAAGCGGTTGGGCCCACTCGTCAGCCCTGAAGCGCACCTTGATTGTACCGGTCAGGCGGCCGTCCGCGAGCGTCAACTCGTTGGTGACGAGCACGGGCCGGGCTTGCGTCGTCTGGTTGGCGAAGGCCTCGACGCGTTCGAGTTGCCCAGCCTGAACCGTCAGATACAGCAGCAGTCGGCCCTCCCTGCCGCCTTGCTGAATCGCCGCCTTGTCCAGTTGGAGCACGTGCGTGCAAGGCGGCATCCAGTGCGGCTCCCGGGGCAGCGCCGTAATCTTGCCGCTTCGCGGAATGGGGCTGCCGAAGGCGTCGAGCGTCGAACGGATGGTACCGGTCAGGCGGCCGTTTTTGTCGGCGACGGCGTCGATTTCGAGTGGGTCGAACCGCCGATAGCCATCGACGTCGATTCCGATTCCGCCTGAAAGTCGCCGGCCGTCCCAAACGGCTTTCGACGTGTCGATGGCGTGCAGCCGCCTGGACTCCCGAAGGCCGCCGTGCGTCAGGTGCCCGTCGCGCTGCGTGAAGGTGGCATGAAGGTCCACGCGACTGCCCGCGATGGCGGCGGGGATGGTCGCGAGCAGGGTTTGGTTGCCCGGCGTCGCTTCGGGCTCGCGCAGATCGCAACACACCAGACCGTCGAGTGTCCTGGCGTAAAGGAATCCCCCGACGTACGGCCATTGGATGGGTACCTCGTAGCCGGTAATCGTCCGCGGTCCGAAGCCGGTGCTACCGTGCAAAGGCACTGGGCGGTTCTTGTCGGCGAGCGACCACCACGACGCCCGGACCGGATCGGTATGCGCGCGATCGTGGTAGAGGAGCAGGCGGTCCTCCATCAGGTAAGGTGCGTGGGCACCGGGAACGAGCTGGTCGAAGAGGAGTCTCCCGCTCTCTGCCTCCGCCACGACAAGCCGATTCGCCTGGACACCGGTGATCAGGTACACGTTGCCGTCCTGCATGGCAACGCGGCGTTCGGCACCACGATCGAGTGTCCACGAATGGCGGTGAGGGGGCTCATCCGGCAGCGTCCAGAGCCGCCTGATGCCCGCGGCGGAAAGTCGGTAGACGCCCAGCAGGCCGTTCTGCTTTTTGTTGTCGGCCGATTGGCTTCCGGCATTGAGCACGACCAGATCACCAGTGAGGTTCAGGGTGCCGAGTTGCTCCTCCAATCCATCTTGCACCCAAAGGATTTCGCCGTTCTGGGCATCGATCAAGCGCAGGTTGCCGCGGGCGTCGCCTGCCAACAGATAATCCCGCCCGGCGTTTCGCCAGATCGCCGGTGTGGCATGGCCGGAGAGTACGCGCTGGTTGATGGCCCAGCGCTGTTGTCCGGTTTTCGCGTCGAATGCCGTGAGCCCCTCGTGAGGCACGACGACCGCGCCGCCGGCGACAACCAGCGACGACTTCTCGCTAGCCTTCCAGCAGAGTTCCTTCGATTCAAGGTATTCCTCGCGGAGCCGCTGCAAGCCGGGCTCGGCGAGCGTCTCCCACAACTTGCGGCCCGTTCTCGCGTCGTAGGCGTAGAGCCAGCCGGCGGTGCCCATGCTATAGACGCAGCCGTCGGCATAGGCGGGCGAGACGCACCAGTGACCGCGCTTATGCCCAAGCCGATTCAGCCCTTTGCCCCGCTCCACGTTTTCCCAGCGGACCCTGCCGGTGCGCGCGTCGACGGCCAGAAGGACGTCGTCGGCCGTCACACTGAAGAACCACGGAGGCAGCAATTCCCGCGGGTCGTCCACGGTTCGCCACGGCCGGACCGCGGCGGGTACCTTACCGTCGGGCTTGAAATACGTGACGTAGACCATCCCGTCGGCAACGATCGGGCTGGACGCCCCGCCGTAGAACGGTTCGATACCATGTTCGCGCGAGAGCCTCAGATGGCCCGGATAGAGTCCCTTCCCCACACCCGTGTGATGCTTCAAGGTCCATGAAATCGGGGCGTCGTCGAGATGGGCGACCAACGCTTGTCCCGTTTTGGCCGGCGTCCGATCGCCATCGCCGATGAACATCGGCCAGTCAGCACAAGCGGGCGGTTCGCAACGGAGTCCGAGCGCCACGACGATCGCCAGGGCTGGAATTCTACGCCTCATCCCACCTCCTCCTTCATAATGTAGATGTTGGCTATCGACGATGCGTCGCTACGGCTCAGGCTCGAATACAATCTTCTCCCCGTCGAAGCGGATCCGTTGCTTGCCGACGGTAAGCACGGCTTGAAGACCCTGGCCCTGGACGCGAACCTTCGGTGGCTTGCCCTCTTGCGCGGTGGCGACGAAGAAGAAGCCTTCATTGCGGGCACTGGAATCGACGAACACGCCGTGGATGGGACGCGGGAGCGTCTTGCCGGCACTGGAGCCGGCCCCGCCTTTCATGGTCGTTTGTCGCACCTCGGCCACGGGACGGTGGCCGCAGGCGAACAGGCCGTTAAGCGTGGCACCGTCGTCCTTGCGTACCAGGAACGAATTGTCGCGGACGGTTGTGCGCTCGACGTCGCTGGGCGTGTCGTTACCGCCGGGGGGCAGTTGCCACGTCCACACTTTTCGCCCGCCGCCGTGGATTCGATCCACAACGGCCACCAGACACGGGCTGCCGCTGCGTCCCGAGTAGTCGACGCCGATACTACGGCTGCCGCTGATCCCCGAATCGACGAATGCTGTGTCCCGACGGATGTTGCCGTAACGTGAATAAAGCTGCATCGGCTTGGGGCGGTCTGGGAGCATGCGCCGCCGGGC
>CAZUAM010000490.1:4526-5750 GCA_964618095.1 uncultured Planctomycetaceae bacterium
GTCGCCGTAGTCGATAGTGACCACGCCGCTGCCATCAGGCCTGGTTTCGACGTGCGTCACGCGGCCGCACGCCCCCAAGTTGATCTCGGGATCGTCGGGCAACTGGACGACGGTCTCCTCCCACCGATGCCGGTTGCGGTCGCTCGACCCGGAGGCCCAGACATGGCCCAACCCGACCAACCGCAGGGTGCCCGCATTGGGCGCGTTCCAGCCGCCGATGTAATGCGACTTGGCGAACACTTGGGCAACGAAATCGTCGCCGTCCCGCCAGCGGTTGCGGAACCCGTAGAAACCGAAGTCGTCGGCACGCCAGCTCAGCGGCAGTCGCTGGGCCGGGACGAGCGGCTCGATGTCAAGCGGATAATGCAGCAGCGCGTGCACAGGCCGCTTCGTGACGAGCACATCCCAATTCTCACCGGAGAAACCCGCATGGCGCTGCCATCCCCAGAGGATTGCCGGGCGCAGTCTCTCTGGTACGGTCAGCCAGAGAGTCGAGAACAGTTCGTCGTCCACGTTCGGTGTGCCGTTGATTTCCACGGCCCACGGCCGCCGATCGGGGGGATAAACGTGCGCGAACATCTTCCGCGGCAGCAGCGACTCCATGTCCGGCTGGGGCGACACGTGGTAGCCGAACATCCGCAGGTGGGCGGCCATGTAACGCGCCGGCGCCTTCTCCGCGATGCTGCTGTAGTGGGTCAGCTCGGCCTGCGCTCCACCGTTGCCGACCGCCTCACGGCAGAACACGTACATCATGTGGCGGCCGCGCTCGAAGAGGTCCCGGCACTGCAGGTCGAGCCCGCCGAGCCGTTCCCATTCCGCTTTGCGCCGCCGCCAGTTCTCGACGGCCAGTTTCCGTTCGGCCTGTTGGCGTGCAACGAGTTGCTCCGCCTCTTCTTCCGTCAGCTCCACCAGGCGAGGCCGCATCAGTTGTCGCCCCCAGGGGTTGATCTGGTCGATGTAGGTCTCGACGAGCATGGGATACAATCCCGGCGCAATCCGGGCCACTTCGTCGCGCTGGAGTCGAACACCGCTGAGGTACACGGCGGCCGTGTGCAGCCCCGGATCGAATCGCACCCAGCGATCCCGATCGTTGCGGATCACGATGTAGAAGAAGCTGGTACTGAAGTATTCGCGGCCCACGGCGTTGGTGATATCGATCAACGTTGCACCGCCGTCGTAGTTCTCATGGTGGTTGCGGACGCCGGGCAGGATCTCCGCCAGGCC
>CAZUAM010000491.1:0-5747 GCA_964618095.1 uncultured Planctomycetaceae bacterium
ATTCCCCGCCGCTCATGCCCCAGCAATCCTCGGTTTATGAATAATCCGGGCTAACGGGGTCTAAAGGCCCTGTGCCGCTGACTGGGCCGGTTCCTGCCGCTACTTCCCCGCCGCTCTCTTCTTCGCAGCCTTTTTCTTGGCGGGCTTCTTCTTCGCCGGCTTCTTCGCGGCAGGCTTCTTCCTTGCGTTAGGCTTCTTCTTTGCGGTCTTCTTTTTTGCGGCCTTTTTGCGGGTGGCTCTCCTGGCCGGGCCTTTTTCGGCACGGGTTTTGAGCAGATCCAGCGCGTACTCGAAGGTGACTTCCTCCAGCGAGGATCCACGTGGAAGCGAGGCGTTGGTCTGGCCGTCGGTCACATAGGGACCGTAGCGGCCTTCCAACAACCGCACCGGCTCCTTGGTGACCGGCGAAGGGTCGAAGACCTTGATCGGTTCCCGCTGCCTGGCGACGCTGCGCTGCGTCTTGGCTTGGGCCAACAGCTCCAGGGCCTGCGGGAGCGTCACGTCCAGCGGCGAGATTCCCTCGGGCAGAGAGCGGGTCTCGTCGCCACACTTGACGTACGGCCCGAACCGCCCGTTGTGCGCCGTCACCGCCTGACCGCTGTCGGGATGATCGCCCAAGCGGCGCGGGAGCGACAATAACCTCAGCGCCGTCCGCAGGTCGATTTCTTCCGGCTTCATGCCCCGCATCAGCGAGGCGTTTTGCGGTTTTTCATCGTCCTCGGGGGTACCCCGCTGCACGTAGGGCCCGAAACGGCCGACCCTGAGGAAGACCGGCTTGTGCGTGTCGGGGCAGATGCCCAGCGGCTCTTCGGCCTGGGCCGCCTTGTCCAGCAGCTCCAGCGCCGCCTCCACCGTCAGTTCATCGGGGGGCATCCTTTCGGGCAGACTCGCGCGGCGGTCGCCCTGTTCCAGGAACGGGCCGTAGCGTCCCACCCGGACGTAGATCGCGGCAGCCGCCTTCCCCCTGCCTTTGGGCTTGCCGAGCAGCACCTGGCAGACCTCGCGGGCGTCGATCTCGCCCACCTTGTTCTTCAGGAGTTCTTTCAGTCCGGAACGGGCGTTGCCGAAGTAGAACCGCTTGAGGTATTCGACGTGGCCCATTTCGCCGCGGCTGATCGCATCCAGCTCGTCCTCCATCTCGGCGGTAAACCGGTAGTCGACCAGGGCCGGCAGGTGGACTTTGAGCAACTGGGAGACGGCAAACGCGGTCCAGGTCGGCACCAGGACGTTGCCGCGCTTGAACTTGAACACGTAATCCCTGGCCAGGATCGTGTCGATGATCGAGGCGTAGGTGCTCGGCCGGCCGATCCCCTTTTCTTCCAGCGCGCGGGTCAGCGAGGCCTCGCTGTACCGGCTGGGCGGCTGGGTGGTGTGGCTCTTCGGTTCCAGCTTGCTGCACTCGAGCAGCTCGCCGACGGCCACCGACGGCAAGACGTCCTCCTGGTCGGCCAGTTCGGCCTCCGGATCGTCCGAGCCTTCCACGTACGCCCGCAAGTACCCGGGAAAGTCGATCGTCTTGCCGCTGACCTGAAACACGGCCCCGCCCACTTCCAGCGTGAAGGTGATCCGGCGTCCGCGGGCGTCGGGCATCTGGCTGGCCACGGTCCGCTTCCAGATCAGGTCGTAGAGCTTGAACTGGTCGGGGCTGAGCTCGCCGCGAAGTGCTTCGGGAAAGTCGAACGGATGGCCCGCCGGACGAATCGCCTCGTGGGCCTCCTGGGCGTTCTTGACCTTGGTTTGGTAGGTGCGAGGCTTCTCGGGCAGATACTCCTTGCCGTACTGGGAGGCGACCAGGTCGCGGGCGGCCTCGATCGCCACGTTGGCCAGATTGGTCGAGTCGGTCCGCATGTAGGTAATGTGGCCGTTTTCGTAGAGTGACTGGGCGACCTGCATCGTGTGCCGGGCCGTAAACCCGCACTTCCGGTTCCCCTCCTGTTGCAGCGTGCTGGTCGTAAAAGGGGGATATGGCCTGGTGCTGTATGGCTTGTCTTCCAGGTTCGCCACGCGGCAGTCGGCACGGCGGATCCGCTCGATGAGTTGCTTGGCCTGGACTTCGTCGAGCAACAGCAAGCCCGGATCCTTCAGCTTCCCGGTGGCCGGGTCGAAATCCCGGCTGGAGGGCATCTTGCGGCCGTCAACCGATACCAATGAGGCCTCGAAACTCTCTCCGCCGACCTTGACGAACGTGGCCAACAGACTCCAAAACGTGGCCGCAACAAACGCCATCCGCTGCCGCTCCCGTTCCACAATCAACCGCACGGCCACACTTTGCACCCGCCCGGCGGACAGCCGCGGTCGAACCTTGCGCCACAGCAGGGGAGAGACGTCGTAACCGTAGAGCCGGTCGAGGATCCGCCGGGCCTCCTGGGCCCGCACCAGGGCCTGGTCCACCTCCCGAGGATGGCTCAACGCCTCCCGGATGGCCTCCTTGGTAATCTCGTGGAAGACCAGCCGGCGGACCGGCACCTTCGGTTTGAGCACCTCGCAGAGATGCCAACTGATGGCCTCGCCCTCCCGGTCCTCGTCCGTGGCCAGGTAGAGATCCTTGGCCTTCTTCAACAGGGCTTTGAGCCGGCGGACCTGCTGGGTCTTGTCACGGGGAATCACGTAGACCGGGTCGAAATCCTGGTTGACGTTCACTCCCAGATAGGCCCAATCCTCACCCTTGTACCGCTCGGGGATCTCCTTGGCCCCCTGGGGGAGGTCACGGATGTGACCGATGCTGGCCTCGATGGTGTAGCCCCGGCCAAGAAACTTGCTGATCGTTCGGGCCTTGGCAGGCGACTCGACGATCACCAGGGAGGTGCCTCGGGGGGCTGTGGTCTTCTTGGCCATGTCACTACGGGTAATCTAGGGCAGTTTTAGCAATGTGAGAGGTCTAGGTGAGGTTCGTCACTGTGTATCAGCGATTTACCGCTCAATTCCTGAGTCAACCAGCAGGACGCCCGATCATCGCTGTATTCCACCCGACCCATCGGACCCGCTGGGCCTGGAATTGTAGCAGGCGTTGCCGTCCGTACAATCGGAATTCTCGCGGTCGAGCGGTCATCGGGTGCCTTCTTTCGACCAACTTGCGGCCCTCAGCGATCTCCCGGAGCCCTTTGTGCAAGAGCCCTCGTTTCCACGCTCCTGCGTGGGAACGCCCTCCTGGGACACTCCGCGTGGGCAGAACGGAATTCACTGTCCTGCAACGGGTTGCGCGGATGCCCGGACGCGGAGCGTCCAACCGTGCGTTACGACGCAGAGCGTCGTAACGAGATCCGCTGACGGGTTGTACGAACGTATCCTCAGCGATCTCCCGGAGCCCTTTTTGGGATTGCATTTACGTCAATCCGCCCTAGAATTCTTGAATTGTGGGGCGCTCGGAGCAGGCAACACCATTACTACCGAGCCGGTCGGCTTGTCAAGTCGAGTCGGGCCGGTTTCTACCGCTACAGAAGGGTACGAGTCTCATGGCCAGTCCATTCCGAATATTTCGCAAGCACCAGAAGAAGCTGCTCGCCACCCTGGGGATTATGGCGATCGTGGCCTTCTGCGTCCCGATGGGGTTCATCGACTATATCAGGTCCCCATCCCGCGCCGCCCAGGCGGCGGTCAAGACCAGCAAATATGGCAACATCAAAGAGCAGGAGCTACAGAAGCTTAGGCTGCGACGGCAGAAGGTGCTCGATTTCCTCCAGCGGGCGCAGCAGGCCGTGGTCGCGGACAAGCTCGAAGCCAATCGCCAGGCCAACGAGGAGGATCAGGTCCCAGTCAACGCCCGGGTGGCACAACAGGTCGCAGGGATGATCGGGCCGGCTACCGAAGAGGCGGTGGTGGACACCTGGTTATACGCCCGGCACGCCGAGCAACTCGGCCTGGTCGTCAGCGATAAGGCGATCAACGAGTTTCTCAGGGAGGTAACCGAATATCGCCTCGATTCCGACCAGAGGAAGAAGATTATCAAGGACATCAATAGCAGTCAGCGGCAGTTGTTCGAGCTGTTGCGGCACGAGCTGCTGGCCCTGCGAGTGCGAACGATGTTTTGGTACAGCCTCAGCGGCACCACGCCGGCCCAGCGGTGGGACTACTACACCCGCTTGAAGCGTATGGCGACCATCGAGGTGATCCCGGTTCCGGTGGCCGATTACGTGGGCAAGGTTAAGGATCCGTCCACCGAGGTATTGCAGAAGTTCTTCAACGAGCACAAGGAGAATTACCCGGACCCGACCTCTCCCGAGCCCGGGTTCCGCAAGCCCCACCAGATCGCCCTCCGCTACTTCAAGGCGGACATCGAGAAGTTCATGGCCCCCGACGTGGTAACCGAGGACGAGGTGAAGGAGATCTACCAGAAAAACAAGGAGGACTTCGATCGGCTGTTCCCGCCAGCCACAGAGAAGCCGACAGCAGAGGGAAAGGGAGAGACGGAAAAGGAATCGGTCGAGGAACCGACGGCAGAGAAAAAGGAGGAAGCTGACACAGAGAAAGAATCGTCCGGAGAGCCGTCGGCAGACAAAGGGGGCGGGATTGAAAAAGGCAAGGAATCCGCCGAAAAACCAGTAACCGAGGACAAGAAGGAGGGCGAAAAGGGAGAGCAGTCGCCCGACGAGGTCCCTGCCGAAGGGTCCCACGAAGCCGACGGGCCCGCCATCGAGCCGAAGTCCGGCGACATGTCTTCCGGCAGGGAAGCGACGCCGCTGAGCCTGGCCTCATTCCTCCAGGAAGAAGCCGACCAGCCGGGGGCGGCCGCTGCGGAGCCGCCGGCCGAGGAATGCGAACAACCGGGTCCCGAACCGGAAGAGCCGACCGCCGAACCCCCCGCTCCGGCCCTCGGTCCCGAGCTGCCGCCCTCCGAGAAGAAGCCGGCGGACGAGAAGGCTGAGGCTGCGAAGCAGCCGGCCGACGGATCGACGGAGCCGACTCCGGACGTACCCCAGAAAGGCGCCGCCGACGAGCAGAAGGAACCCGAGGACCCTCTGGCCGGTTCCCTGGGAGAGATGATTCGCAGGCAGTTGGCGGGCCAGAAAATCGAAGAGATCTTCGGCCGTTTGCAGGGCCGGATGAACCGGTACCGCAACGACTGGGTCCGCTACGAGGTCGACCGTCTGACCGATCCCAACGCCAAGAGACCCCAAGAACCCAATTTCGAGGCCCTGGCCAAAGAGGACGATCCGACCGGCGGCCAGGGTCTCACGACCAACCAGAGCCGCTTGATGTCGCAATGGGACCTTCAGGATGAAGAGAGCGGCATTGGCCGATCGTTGGTCAACCCGACCGGCAGACCGATGACTTTTGCGGACTACGCCTTCAGGGAAAGGTGGGATTTGTACGTCGCGGCCGAATCGTCGGACATCGGAGAAAACTACCTGGAGCGTAGCCGCTACTTGTTCTGGAAGGTGAACGACAGCAAAGAGAAAATCCCCAAGTTCGACGATCGGGGCGTCCGCGAGCAGGTCCTCAGGGCATGGAAAATGGTCGAAGCCCGGAAGCTGGCCACGAAGGCGGCCGAGGACCTGGGCAACGAGGCCCGAAAGACAGGCCTGTCACTGGCGCACACGTTCATCGAACGGCCGGAGATCAACGTGATCTCCACCCGCCCGTTCAGTTGGATGACCCACGGCAACGTGCCGCTGGGAATGGCCCGTACACCTCCCAGGCTGAGCAGAGTGACGGGCGTTGAGATGGCAGGTCACGATTTCATGCGGTCGGTTTTTGAGTTGAACAAAGGCCAGATCGGCGTGGGCATGAACCATCCGAAGACGATCGCC
>CAZUAM010000492.1:0-5746 GCA_964618095.1 uncultured Planctomycetaceae bacterium
AATCCTAAATCCCAAATCCTAAATCCCAAATCCTAAATCCCAAATCCTAAATCCCAAATCCTAAATCCCCAATTTCCCCCCTACCCCGTTACAAACCCTTCGATTCGTTCGAAGGCCGCTGCCAGGTTCTCCATGCTGGCGGCGAAGGAGAGGCGGACGTAGCCCTCGGCTCCAAAGGCAGAACCCATCACGGTGGCGACGTTCTGCCGGGCCAGCAATTCCAGACACCACTGGCTGGAATTGTCGATCTGTACGCCGTTGTAGGTGCGGCCCAGGTGCTGGCTGACGTTGATAAAGGCGTAAAACGCGCCGCCCATCTCCGCACAACTGAGGCCCGGAATCTCCTCGATCCGCTCCTTGACGAACTGGCGGCGGCGGGTGAATTCGGCGAGCATCTGCTCGACACACTGCTGGGGGCCGGTCATTGCGGCAAGGGCGGCGTACTGGCTGATGCTACAGGGGTTGGAGGTCTGTTGGCTCTGGAGGTTGCTGATGGCCTTGGCCAAGTTGGCCGGCGAGAGGGTCCAGCCGATTCGCCAGCCGGTCATGGCGTAGGTCTTGCTCACCCCGTTGACGAGGACCGTCCGCTCCTGCAAGCCCGGCCGGACCGTGGCGAAGCTGGCAAACTGGTGTCCCGGGTAGACCAGCCGCTCGTAGATTTCGTCGGCCACCACCAGCAGGTCGTGCTGGATGGCCAGGTCGGCCAAGTGGCCCAACTCCTCGGGCGAGTACATGCTGCCGGTGGGGTTCGAGGGGCTGCACAGCAGCAGGGTCTTCGTCTTGTCGGTTATGGCCTGGCGGAGTTGCTCGGGCGCGAGTTTGAAATCTTCCTCCTGTCGGGTCTGGACGATCACCGGGACCGCACCGGTCAGCTTCACGAGTTCCGCGTAGCTGACCCAGTACGGAGCGGGGATGATCACCTCGTCGCCCGGGTCCAAAAGGGCCGTGAACACGTTGCTCAGTGCGTGCTTGGCCCCGTTGGAGATCACCACCTGGTCGGGGGAATACTCCAGCCCGTGTGCGGCCCGGTACTGTTGCGCCACGGCCTTTCGCAACTCGGGCATTCCACTGGGGAAGGTGTAGTGGGTGTGCCCGGCCTCCATGGCCTCCAGGGCGGCTTGGCAGATATGGTGTGGGGTGTTGAAATCGGGCTCGCCGAGGCTCAGGTCGTAGATCTCCTTGCCGGAGGCCTTCAACTCCTTGGCCTTTGCCGCCATGGCCTGGGTAGCCGAGGGCTCCAGGGCCTGGACAACGCGGGAAATCGTCGGGGGCATCAGATCACTCCGAAGAAACGAGGACGGTTGACGTGCTGCGGCGGACGCTGGACAATCATAGTAACTCACCCGCCCGCCTCCAAGGGACCTCCACTCCTCAGACCGGAATTTCTCAAAAACTATGGCAAAGGATCGTGTCGGCATCTGGTTGATCGGGGCCAAAGGTGGCGTGGGCACCACGACCATTGTGGGCCTGACGGCCCTGAAGAAGGGGCTGATCGGCACGGCCGGACTGGTAAGCGGGCTGCCCCAGTTTCAGCACCTTCCGCTGGTCGACTGGGCAGATTTGGTCGTGGGGGGGCATGAGATCCGCAGTGTCTCCCTGCTGGATGAGGCAGTGCGCCTGACCACCGAGAGCCGTACGGTAGGGCCGGGTCTGCTTGCCCGCTGCAAGGCCGAGCTAGGCCGCATCGACCGGCGGATCCGGCCGGGCACGATCTACAAGGTCGGCCGCACCGTGGCCGAGCTGGCCGAGGCGGACATTCCCCGCAGGGAATCGCCCCGGGAGGCCGTGGAGCGGGTGCAGGGGGACCTGGCCGAGTTCATCCGCAGCGAAAGGCTGGGGCACCTGGTGGTGGTCAACGTGGCCTCGACCGAACCGCCGGTGGAGTCCGGCTCGTTGCCGCGGCGTTGGGCCGAGTTGGAGCCGCTGCTTGCCAGGCCCCGAAAATGCCCCCTGCCGGCCAGTTCCCTCTACGCGATTGCGGCGCTGGAGACGGGCTGCTCCTACATCAATTTCACCCCGTCGTTGGGCTCGACCCCGGCGGCGATCGACGAGCTGGCTCGGCTGAGGAACACCCGGCACGCGGGCTGCGACGGCAAGACGGGGGAGACGCTGCTGAAGAGCACGTTGGCCCCCACCTTCGCCCGGCGGAACCTGCGGGTGAAGAGCTGGGTGGGTCACAATATCTTCGGCAACATGGACGGCAAGGTGCTGGACGACCCGGCCAACAAGCGGGCCAAGGTCGCCAGCAAGGACCACCTTCTCCGGGAGATCCTGGGATACCCGCTGCAAACCCACGTGTCGATCGAATACATCGAGAGCCTGGGGGACTGGAAGACCGCCTGGGACCACGTTCACTTTACGGGCTTCCTGGGCGTGCCGATGGCGTTACAGTTTACCTGGCAGGGCTGCGACTCGGTGCTGGCCGCCCCGCTGGTGTTGGATCTGGTACGGTTTACCGAGCTGGCCCGGCGGCGCGGCCAGACCGGAACGCTCGGCTTCCTGGCCAGCTTCTTCAAGAGTCCCCTGGGCGTGGAAGAACACGGCTTCGATCGTCAGTTCCAGATGCTGGAAGACTGGGCGGAGGGAATGCTGAATGATGAATGCTGAATGCTGAATGCTGAATGCTGAATGCTGAATGATGGATGATGGATCGCGCGGCAGATTAAGGGCGTTTAGCGGCCGCCGGCACGGCGGCAAATCAGTCGTTTAGCGGCCGCCGGCACGGCGGCAAATCAGTCGTTTAGCGGCCGCCGGCACGGCGGCCCATTGGCTTGCAGACGTTTTTGGGAAACGACAACCTTGGCGAATCGAAAACCACGATCACAGCAGCGGCCGAAATCGGACGCGAAGGCGGAGTCTATGCCGCCGCCGTCGGGCGGGTTCGGCGAGATGGGGCTGTCGCAGACGATGCTCCAGTCTCTCCTGGAGGCCGACTACCTGGAGCCGACCCCGGTCCAGGCCGGCCTGATTCCCCGCGCCCTGGAAGGCGCTGACCTGATGGGCCAGGCCCGCACCGGCACCGGCAAGACGGCCGCCTTCGCCGTCCCCATCCTGGAGCAACTCCAGCCGCACAGGAAAGGGGCCCCTCCTCAGGCCCTGGTCCTGGCGCCTACGCGCGAATTGGCCGTCCAGGTCCGCGACGAGTGCAGCAAGCTGGCGGCCGGGCGCAGAGCATCGGTGGTGGCCGTGTACGGCGGAAAACCGATCCGCAGGCAGGTCGAGCAACTCAGGCGGGGGGCGGAGATCGTGGTGGGCACGCCGGGGCGGGTGCTGGATCTGATGGACCGCACGGCGTTGGTGCTGGGCGAGCTGCGCTTCGTGGTGCTCGACGAGGCCGATCGGATGCTGGACATCGGATTCCGGCCCGATATCGAGAAGATCCTCCGCCGCTGTCCGCAGTCGCGGCAGACGCTGCTCCTAAGTGCCACCATCCCGCCGCCGGTGATGCGGCTGGCCCAGCGCTACATGCGCGACCCGCAGATGCTCGACTTCTCGCCCAAGGACCTGGCGGTGGAGACCATCGAGCAGTTCTATTTCACGGTCGATCCGGAGCAGAAGTTTGACTTGCTGGTCCAGTTGCTGAGGCGGGAAGATCCCACCCAGGCGATTATCTTCTGTCGCACCAAACGGGGAACCGATCGGGTGCACCGGCGGCTGGCCAGAAAGGTCAAGTCGGTCGATACCATCCACGGCGACCTGCCCCAGCGCTCCCGCGATCGCGTGATGCGGCAGTTCCGGGAGGGAAAAATCCGCTGTTTGGTGGCCACCGACGTGGTGGGCCGGGGGATCGACGTGACGCGGATCTCGCACATCATCAACTACGACGTTCCCCAGTTCTGCGACGACTACATCCACCGCGTGGGCCGCACCGGCCGGATGGGCCGCGAGGGGGTGGCCTACACCTTCGTTACGCCCGAGGAAGGCAACGAGCTGACGCGGATCGAGATGCGGATCAACCGGCTCCTGAAGCGGGAGGAGATCCCCGGCTTCGCGGCCTTCGGCAAGCCGGAGCCCACCGAAGAGATCAACCAAGCGCCGGGCGAGCTGCCCGAGCCGCCGAAACCCAAGCCCGTCTTCGGCCGCCGCACCCGCCGGCTGCGCCGGGCGCTGTAGGCGGCAAGGGGACCGGAGGCCTTCTTGCGGTCCCGGAGTGCGTCCAACCCAGGCTGCCGATTCAGCCGGAGGACCGCACTGATCGCAGGGAAGGACCAAAAGCCCGTCTCTTCAATCCTCGGCGATAGTAGTCTTGAATGCAGTGGTCTTGAATTCCGAGCAAGACTTGCTACAAAAAGGAAGGGAAGATGGTGTACCGATCGGAGGATTGCCGTGAGATTTCGAACCAGGGGATTTATCTCCCTCTTGCTGGCGTGTTGTTTCCTTGTGGTGGCTGTCTCGGGGGTGGTCTTGTACGTCACTCCGAGGGGCCGGGTAGCCAACTGGACTGGGTGGAGCTTGTGCGGGTTGGGCAAGCACGATTGGTCGGCAGTGCATATTAATGCGTGCCTGTCGTTGCTGGTGATCACCTCCATTCACCTGTTTCTCAATTGGAGGGTGTTCTGGAGCTACATCAAGAAGAAGGCCGCCGGTTTCAACCTGAAGGTGGAGATGGCGATAGCCGTGCTGATGACTGCCGCCGTGGTGGCCGGGACCCTGATGGAGATTCCTCCGCTCAGCGCAACGGCGGCCTTCAACGAAAGGATCAAAGCATACTGGGAGGAGAAGGCGCCAACGGGACCGGTACCTCATGCCGAGGAATTCACGGTCGAGCACTTTGCGCAAACCGTCGGCCTGTCTGTTGAAGATATCCAGACGGCGCTGAAAAAAGAAGGTCTGGTGGTTGAGGACACGGGGACGACCATCGCCGCGTTGGCCGAGCAGAATGCGATGGTTCCCAGCGAAGTCTACGCGGTCATTACCAAGCATTTCCCTGAAGCCGCCAGTGCTCTTCGGCCCGGCAGAGGAAGAGGCCGAGGGATGGGGCGCGGAGCGGGTGGTGCGGGGAGAGGTCAGTGCGATGCTGAAGAGCAGGGCGGTCACGAGGGGCCTGATCTTGGCAGCGGACCCACGGGAACGGAGGAAAAATGGGAGGGGTTCGGTCTTGGGGGTGGACGAGGCCGAGGCGGGCGAGGCATGGGATCACCATGGGGCCGGGGGCAAGGTCGGGGTCTTGGCCGTGGAGAGTCTTCCGGCAATGCCCCGAAGGATGACGTGGAGCCCGGAGCACCGGATCGCGTGGATCCACCGGGGCATTGAGCCGGTCGGCGACGAGAGGAGACTCTTATCAGAAGAGCCGGTTGCTCTCTGTCGTCGGTAGGCCGCCAATGGCTTAAGCGGCAGAGGCCAACCCGATTCCGGTACCCTTACCGGCCAGCATGAATTCAGCAGCGGCCGAAGAATAAGTTGTGGGAGGCGACTCTGTCGGCGACTGGGCATTGCCGCACGTTTGTCGCCGACAGATTCGCCTCCCATAAGAAAACGGGAAGTTATTCTTCGGTCGCTCCTTACAAGCCTCAAGCTCAAGGGAGCCCGCCGTGAAACGACACCTCACCACAATCAACCGCCGCCGGTTTCTGGAGCGATCGGCGATTGGCACGGCGGCCCTGGCACTTGGGCCGGCCGCGGCACAGCCCGCCGAAGCGAAGGCGGACGAGCGGCCGAATCTGATCTACGTCTTCGCCGACCAGTTGCGATATTTGCCTCCTCACCAGAATTCGTGGGTGAATTCGGGCTCGGGGAGGGCTCCGAG
>CAZUAM010000493.1:0-5743 GCA_964618095.1 uncultured Planctomycetaceae bacterium
TCGGCGGTTCGACCGAACTTCCCTGGATGGTCCAGATACCGCACATTCGGAAACTCATCGTGCAAGATCTTATGGTACTCGTTGGCGAAACAGGCCAGACTGTCGCCAATGGTAACGTCGGTCTCTTTCGCCCCCACCGTTTTTACGAGCTGCCGCAGCAAGGCCAACATCACCTGCGGCGAGGTGTTCATGTAATCCCTTTGTCTCTCCAGATCGTAGTCTTCGAGGTTGACGGCTCGACCGCGCCAGATCAAGCCCACGAAGTTCACCTTGATCGCAATCTTCTCGCCCGGCTTGTACCCGACGTCCCCCTTGCCGCGCGTTCGATTGAAGTGCTTGAAGAGGCTGTCCCACGCAGCGGCGTCGTTGGCCTCAGCGCCCAGCCGGCGGATTGCCCGGGACATCATCCGGTCCACCACCTCCTGATTCGTGTGGCCGCTTTCCCACCAATGCCCGTCGCCGGGCCCTTCCCAGTCAGTCGCGTCGGGGTCGTGCACCCAGACAACGCGCCCCGGATGAAGACCCTTGGCGGTTCCGAGGGGGGCGTTGGCAACCGGGTCGTCGGCCAGGACGACCTCTTTGTTGGTGATGCTCAGGGCCAGCCACAGAGCCCCGACGCTCAGGACGATACAGATGCCGCCAATCACGTAACGTGACCGATAAAGGTAGTCTTTCGCCTTCCTGGCCGCCAGGACTGAGGCAGCCACTCCCAAAACCCAGACTACGAAGCCGGAAGCCAACGGCACTGCTGCCCGCTGGCAGGGATATGCTGCGCGGCTGGGCTTGGGAAGCACACGAACCAGGAACCAAATCAGTGATAACAGTCCCGCAATTGGGAACAACCACTTCATCCAGTGATACTTGAGTCGGGAGCCGGAAACTCCGCGGCTCTTCGGACACCGAGTTCCAGAATCACTCTTGCCTGACTCCGACATTTGAATACCTCCGATCGTCTCGCGCGGGTTCTGGAAAATCACGCCACATTTTGGCAGTCCAATCGGGCCGTGTCAAGCGACCTCGAGCGGTTGCCTGGCCGGCCTGGCCAGGATTGAGCTTTCCGGGGCCGGCAACCGGTTCGGGTTGTTTTTCGCAGGGCCCCTCGGCCCTTCCTTGGGACTTGTCCAAGAACAAGTTCCCATTTCTTGCGTTCGCTGATAGCCCCGCCCGGCAGGGCGGGGTTTCTGGAATGTCCACACGTGCAACCCCACCCTTCCGGGCGGGGCTATCGCTCACAATGCGAACTTGTCTCTTGACGCCCGCTTACCTCTGATCCCGCAGCACGAAGCGGATCTGCTCCAGGGCCTTACCCCAGGCCTTCCCCCCGATGGCCATGCCGGCGCCGGTCCAGTGGACGCCGTCGCCGCCCATGTACGTGCGGCGGTTCTCGAGTCCGGCCGCCT
Organism: uncultured Planctomycetaceae bacterium; assembly: GCA_964618095.1. Lineage (GTDB taxonomy): Bacteria > Planctomycetota > Planctomycetia > Pirellulales > Thermoguttaceae > CAZUAM01. Next base: position 1,401 of record CAZUAM010000493.1, read on the forward strand.
GAAAACTCTCGAAGATGTAGCCGGTGGGGATCTTCAGCTTGCGGCATAGCTCGACCAGGTGCTTGTTGAAGCCGGCCTCGGGGGCCGACTCGGGGGTCCAGCCCCGCGGCGGGATCGTGCCCAGGACCGCCACGGTGCCCCGGGCCTCACAGGCCTTGACCACGGCCCACAGATCGTCCATCGCCGCCGGGATCTGCTGCGGCGACTTGTCGTTGTTCGTGCCGTAAAGGATAAACATGAACTCCGGGTTGTCCTGCTGGAGGATTTCACCCACCTTGTCTCGGGCGAAGCCGGTCCGCATCGACGCGTAACCGAAGGCGCCCACCGTCAGGTTGCCAAACGCCGCCCGGGCACACTGGGGATACACGGTCGCCCCGGTCAGCGAATCACCGAAGAGCGTGGCGTGCCCTTTGCGGACCTTGCCGATACCCCGGGCGTGCACTCGCTCGACGCGCTCGGCGAAACCGAGTCGATCACTCTCTTGGCGGGTCAACTTCCGCTGGCGGGAATTCGAGACCGAGTTGACCGCCACCGGGTCGGACCACGGCCCCAAGTTCTCCTCGAAATCGACGGCAAACACACGGTAGCGGTACGTGCCCTTGCCGGCAGTGGTGTCGAGACACGAGGTAGTGTAGCTTTCGGCAATCTTCTCGAAACTGCCGCCGTCGGCCCGGGAGATTACGTACACCTGCGCGGCCACGTTGTCGCCGGCCTGGTCCCAGCGAAGTTGCACGCCGCGGCCGGTTGCCCGGGCGGTCAATCCGGTGACTTTCCCGGGCGGTTGCCTGTCCGTGCCGCGATAGACGACGAAGTTGTCGATCGTAAACGACGTGCCCGGCTTGAGTTGTTCGGGGCAGTAGAACCGCACGCTGGCGTAGTTGGTCTCCGGCGAGACGAGGCCGGTAGTCCGGGAGTTGTAGCGGAACTGGTCGAGGAAGTAGATCATCGGCGTGAAGCGGCCGTCTTTGAAGTAGCGGTAGCCGTAGGCCGTCGTATTGTCGCCGGCGATCGCGTCGTAGACGTTCAGGCCCGCACTTTCCATCTGGCGACCCCTCATCAACAGCGCGATCTTCAGTCCCCGCGAGCCGACAATGCTCACGGACAGCTCGCAGCCGGACCAGCCCTTCTGGCAGGCCACGTGCAGCGCCTTTCCGTCGACGGCCTCCGCCGTCAGCTTCGCCTCGGCCCCGTTGTCCGCCTTCCAACCTTCGTCGCTCTGGTCGAAGGTCATGTTGTGATAGACCGTCACGCCGCCGGCCTCGACGCCGCGGTCGGGCGGCTTCGACTCCTCCGCCGCACACAGCAGACTGCAAGATAAAGCGGCAATCAGACTCCAAAAGACGGGCAAAGAAACTGTGCTCTTGCGCATCCGGTTCTCCTTTGGTTAGTAGCCACTTGTCAGTGACGAGTTGTCAGCATTCAGCATTCAGCATTCAGCATTCCCTCGCCCCTCGTCCCTCACCGCTCGTCCCTTCGATATACGGGGGCCCTGCGTCGGAAACTCACCTCCGCTCGATCACGACGCGGTGCCGCGCTTTGCCCACCGGCAGCTTCTCGATCGTCACCCGCCCCCACTGGTCGGCGACGACCTGCCCGGAGGCCACCTGCCGGCCGTCGGCCGTGGTGTTCGTCCAGGCGAAGCGTTCACCCGGTCTGGGTTTGAACCGCCGGCAGTGCCGCGGGGTAAGGTCAACCGTGCAGCGGTCGCGGGGACACTCGTCGGCCAGATACAGGGTCATTTCCCAGCGACCCGGCTGGTCCACCTGGCCCCGGTCCTCCCAGAGCAGCCAACCGTTGATCTGGCCGTAGTAGTCGCCGTCGGCCGGATCGCCGTTGCCGGGGTTGTTGTCCAGCGAGCAGTTGCTCAGGGCCGGGATGGTCCCGTCCCAGTTGAGCTCATCGAGTTTTCGGAAGGCCGGGTACTGGTGCGCGTTGCCGCTCCAGGCCGCCACGAAGGGCTGCCGGGCCTCGAGCAGCGCCCTCCAGCCGCGGGGGTCGTCCTGCCAGCCGAACTCCGAGGTATGGCCGCGGTCCTTGCCCGTGCCCGAGATGCAGATCAAAAACGGCACGTCGCGGCCCCGATACTTCAGCACGTATCCGCCCACGCTGTACATCTCCCAGGCGTCTTCGCCGTCGGCCGTTTTGATGCCTTGGGGGCCGAGGTGGGCGGGGCTGCCCGGCGCCCAGCGATAGTCGTAGGTGGCCGTGTAGCCGCCGAAAGACATCTTGGGAAAGATCTCCGGATGCCGCAGGCCGAAGTAGAGCAGGCTGCCATCGATCTTCGAGCGATCGATCCGGTACTTGGCCATGATCCACTTGATCAGCGTGTCGAAGTAGCGTTCGGAGAAGTAGTCCACCTTGCACTCGGTGGTCGCGCGGAGCGTGTCGCGTCCCTGGTTGTAAAACAGCGCCGGCAGCCAGGCCAACTGCCGCTCGATCAACAGCGTCACCCGATCCGCCCGGGGCACGTTCAGTGACCCCCGGACGTTGAACGCCCCCGAAATCGAGCCGATGGTCAGCGGTCCGGGGCCCGCGAAGTTGTCCGAGACCGCCACGGCCACGCGAAACGACCGGCTGGGCAGATTTACCAGCGGCGGGGCCGCCCAGATGCGATACCAGTACTCGACGGGGTCTTTCTTGTAGCGGTCTTCCTGGACCCATTGCAGCACCGGTAGCGGCCTGGCGGGCTTTTCGGCAACCGGCTCGGACAGGCTGTTTGCCGCGCCGAACTGGACCAGGTTCTCGGTGCCGGCCAGCACGGCGGTCACGGCGTAGTAAGCATTTCCAGCTTGTTGGGGAGTATGCACGTACGGCGCTTCGCCCGGCCGCAGTGCGTGCCCCTTATCCACACAGCAGGTCGGGATGAACGAGTCGGGCTCTTCCCGCTGGTCGATGTACTCGCCCTGGAAGTGGATCTGGTAGACCTCGGTGTCGTAGCCGCCCAGCGGCCCGACCGTGGCCAGCAGCTCCGCCTGGTGGATGTTGGCCGACGTGATCCGCCGGCTGTGGCGATAGACGCGGTATGCGACCGGCTCGAGCTGGGCAACCCGCTCCAGCGGCTTGATACCCTGGAAGCCGCTGGGCCGATCCCGCAGGCCCAGTCCTTGCAGCCGCCGGAGCGTCCGCAGGGTGATGCCCGGATGGTTGGGCATGCCGAAGGCGCCCCGGCCGGCGCCGCCGGCCGGCACGTCGCCGTTCTCGGAGAACTTCTCCAGCCAGACCACTTCCTGCGGCTGGGGGCGGTAGGCGGCATGCTCGGTCCAGACGAGGAACGTCTGCCCGTCGTGGTGCACCGCCCGCAGGCCCCTGACCTGCGGCGGAACCTCCTTGGCCGGCCCATCATAGAAGATCTCCAGCGCAGACGCCTGGGGGCGGAAGCCGTCGAAAGGCACCACTGCGAAACCGAGGCTCGCCGGCCGGTCGCTCACCCAGCGGCGGACCGCGTCGGCGGCCACCAGGCCGCGATACCAGGGCGGATCGAGTGCCAGCCGCCGGCCGTCGTGACGGATCGTGCCGCCCTCGACTTGGGCAGCGGTGTAGACCTGGATCGGGTGGTGCGGCTGGCCGCCGTCTTTCTCCAGGGTGAGCCACGCGCCGTGGACCTTCGCCCCGTCCGGCAGGGCGGACAGATCGAACCTCAAGTGTACCAGCCCGCCTTTCTCCTCGACCTTCAGCGTCCCGGGGTGGGTGGCCTTGCTCTGCTCGCCGCACCAACGCTCCCGTGTGGGCGCGGCCTCGGCTGGCGAAACGCACGAGCCGACGGCCAGGAGCCCGATCGCAACCGCCGCCCTCAATAAGACCCGGATTGCGCGAATCGATTTCACAACAGGTGCTCCTTACTCGCTCGGGGTGACCGTCAGGCGGTATGTGCCGGTGCCGAGTTTCAGGTCGCGGAGCACCAGCAGCCCCTCGCCGCCGATGGTTATGCTGCCTTCCTGGGGCGCCGGCGCGTTGCGTCCTCCTCCGGCGGCTGCCTCGACCGGCTCCAGTTTCCAGGCGTAGCGCCTGCCCGGTTGCACGTCGAACCGCCGCAGCCGGCGCACGGTGATCGTTCCGCTGAACTCTCCCGGGCCCTGGCGGAGCGTGACGGCGTACCGATCGGGCTGGTCCACCAGGTCGGCGGTCTGCCAGAGCAGCGAGCCGTTGCGGACGGCATCGCCGGTCTTACCGCTGTGGTGGACCGCCAGCATGGAGCGGTCTTTGCGTATATCCAACGGCACGCACCAGTGGGTGGCCGTGGCGGAGACCGGGATCATCCGCTGCCCGCCCCAGGCGGTGTGGGTAACGACGGCCTGCCCGGCGGCCATCAGGGCCTCGGCCAGCGCGTCCGTCCCCTCCTGCTG
>CAZUAM010000494.1:0-5742 GCA_964618095.1 uncultured Planctomycetaceae bacterium
CTTAGATACCTTTGGAGGCTCAAGAATTCCCGAATTCTTGAATAATCCGGGCTAATCACTGCTCAAGCTCTGACCCCCATGACTAATTTCGACAAGCAGGTGTCTCAAACAGGTTGACACGTTGCAGTAATCACGCTATAGATACCGTTTCGGGGACCTGCGTGTTGGCTGCCTAACCTGATAGACCTAACGGAGGTGAACGATGACGAAGCACTACTTGGCAACGTTGGTGGCGGCTTGGACGGGAGTTTGGGCGGTGTCCGTTGCAGCCGGCGAAGAGTTGCCGGCAACCGGCTCCCATGTCTGTCTTGTCGATGGCAAGGAAGTCAAGAACGACCTGCACGTGGACGTCGCGGGCGTGAGGCTGTACGCATGCAGCGAGGAATGTCTGAAGAAGATCACGGAAAACAGGGGCTACGTACGCCTGATCGCGGAGTCGGGACGGGAGCCTGAGCAGATCCCGATCAACCGGTCGCACGAGTGGAGCAAGGAAGAGGTGCTGAAAGGCATGGTGCTGATCAAGGGGGGTGAATTTGCCAGGCCGGGCAGTTTCTTCGTTCGCCGTGGAAAGACACCGGAGCCGGCCGAGCACGGCGGCTACAGGGTGCAGATAGGCTCGTTCTACATGGACAAGTATGAAGTGACGTACGAAGACTACTGCAAGTTCCTCAGCGACGGAAACCAGAAGTACGCGACCGGGGGAATCTCCCAAGATCAGAACGGACAGTTTGTGCCGCCACAACCCAAGCTGGCCAGGTTTCCCGTAAGGGGAACGAACTACTATCAGGCCAGAGGGTATGCCGAGTGGGCAGGCAAACGGCTGCCTACCGAGGCCGAGTGGGAATATGCTCACGGCGGGCGCGAGGGTCGCACGTATCCGTGGGGAAGCAAAGAGCCGGGCAAAACACGGGCCAACTTCGGCCCGATGTTCAACGGCCTCAAACCCGTCGGCAGCTTCCCTGAAGGCCGAACGCCCGAGGGAGTGTTCGATCTGGCTGGAAACATCGGCGAGTGGTGCGCGGACTACTACGACGAAGACTACTACCGAAAACCGCCTCCCGGGAATCTGGTCAAAGACCCGCCAGGGCCAACAACTGGATACCTTCGTGTGTACCGCCTTGGGTGCCAGTGCAAAGGTGCCACGACGACAGATCTCCGCGGCAATCTGCGCTGCCATGCTTCTCCCTTCCGTGCCGCCGGGTGCGTTGGCTTTCGCTGCGTAAGGAGTGAGTGACCACTGGAGCGGCGTCACTGGGGTCAGAGCTTGAATAGTGATTAGGCGTGTGTCGATGGCACGAGTGGGAACGACTTCGGCGCCTAATCACTATTCAAGCTCTGACCCCATCTGCATCGGCTTCAAAGCGGGCTTCCACTTCGGCCCACTCGTGCGGTCCCAGGCTCATTGTGATCAGATCCGCCTTGACCGGCAACTCGTCCGGCGGGGTGTCGCCGGAGAGGATCTTCTGCGCCGACGCGACCGGGCGGAAGCAGCGCAGCCCCAACCGGACGCGGCGGCCGTCGGTCTCCAGCAGCCGCACGCGGAATCCGTCTACACGACCTTCCGATGACAAGGGTTCCCAATGGGTGGCCAACACGTTGCGGACGTCCAGGTGGAACAGCCAACCGGACGGGACCGGCGGCGAGGCCACCGGGGAGAGCATGGTCTGAGGTGCCAGAAAACCGAGCGCTGCCGGCATCGGATGCGTTAGGTCGATGCCTACGCCGAGCCGAAATCGTCGGGCGGTCTCGCCCCGGACCACCAACAACGTGTCCAGCTTCCGCAGCCCGAACCGCCGATGATAAGGCAGACCCCCGCAAAGCAGCGTGGTGCGAACCTTGCCCGAACGGACGTCGATAAAGTGCGGCGCCTCCAGTTGCACCGCGTCGGTGGGCAGGTTGGCCAGGCTGACGCTCCGGTAGAGATTGGCCGTGGCGTCGGCCCAGGCGAATCGGGCGGCGTAGTACGAGTCCCACGGGTTGGGGCCGGGGAGTTGGTCGACGTCCAACTCGATCTCCAGCTCGATCACCCGGCTGCGCCGCCAGACGCGAGTGGTCTGTTTGAATCCGGCCAGCCGCCTGACCTGGCGGTCGACCAGCCGTCCGCGGCAGACGATCTCGCCGAAGACCGGCCCCGCACTGGTCACGGCCACCTCGTCGGCCGTCATGATCGAGTACCGGGCATCCTCGTCTTCTTGCAGATCCCTGCCGGCGCGCGGGAGCCGCAGGGCGATCTGCTGGGCAAGCCGTGGTGAACGGCTGTAGTAGTCGGAGATCGAACGGATGGCCCCCGTCGCCCGGTCGATGGTCACCTGCAAGAATTCGTTACGCAGGACGTTCTCTTCGGCCAGTGGGGGCTCCGGCTTCTGCTTCTTCTTCGGCCTGCGGCTCTGGGCTTCGGCCGCTTCGCGCTGCTGGGAGGCAGCCGTGCCGGGCGCAACCCAGGCGAATCCCATGCCGGGCAGGTCGAGCACGAGCGAGCTGTTCCCGGCCGACTCTCCCGCTGCCTGCACCGCTCCGGCCATGTCCGGGGGTTTCTCCAGGTGGGGCGTTTCCAGGCAGAGCCGGCGGGGGAAGCTCCAGGGGTTGGCCAGGAAGCAGCCCTTCTCTGCCGACGGACCGTCGCCGGCCAGCGACCGGCAAAACCGGGCCGCCGCCTCGTCCAAGAGCTGCCGGATCCGCTGGTCCAACTCCTCGCTGGTGTCGGCCTCCGCGGCCAGCGACTTCTCGACTTCCTGGAAGAGGTCGTCCGTGGTACGCCTGCCACCCGCGTCATGGGTAATTGCTAAGCCGCAAGCGGCTGTGGCGGCCAAGGTGTCGAGCGTTTGCAGCGCCTCGACCGAGGCCCGGCGGGCGAAGTATCGGACCCAACGGGAAATCGGATCGGCCTGGCCGCCGGCCACCAACTGTTTGAGATAGGGCGGACGGTACTGGTCCGCCTTGTACTGTTTCTGCTGGCCGGCCATGCCGGTCTGTTCGAAGTAACCGGTGATCGTGGTGAAGATCCCCAGCACCGGCGAATAGGCGGCGATCCGCCTCAGATCCCGGTACCAGGGACTCGACTGGCCCGGCCAATGGGCCAAGACCACGGTGGCCACGTGGTCCAGATCCATCGAATCGCCTAGTCTTTCGGGCAGGCGTAGAAAGGCGTCGGCGCGGCTGACGTCGATCGGCACCCGGGCCAGTGCCTCCAACACCGTGGAGTCGATGCCTTCCCAGCGGATGCGGCTCTGATTTCCGACGGGGAAGCGTCCGTCGTCCAGCGTGCAATGGATCGCCCCGTCGAAGCCCAAGTGCTTCAGGATCTGCGGCAAGACGGGCGAGAGTCCGAACCGCCGGCGGCCAAAGATGGTCGGCCGCCGGCCCAGGTGCTCTTGATACCCGGCCAGGCCCCGCTGGAACTCCGCGCGGATTGCCTCGGGCATAAGCAGCGGCAACTCCCGCTCGGAAAACTCCCCGCCCACAATCGCCGCGGTATCTTTCTCCAGGGCCTCGCTGAGCGCCCGGAGCGTAGCCGGTTCCCGGCGGGCCATCTGCTCGACCAGCTCGGCGGAGATCAGCAGGTTGGTGGGCAGGCCACCGGCCAGTTCGGCCCGAAGCGGCTCGCCCAAGGTGGTCGAGGCCACCAGCGTCAGGTCGAGCAGATGGGCTTCGACGGGGTAGAAATACTCGCGGGCCTCGTGGAGCAGGTTGAAGGCCGCCCGGAGATGCTCCCGGGCGGCTTCGGGATCTCCTTCCACGGCTTTCTCGGCCGCGGCCAGGAGTTCGGCGCGGAACGATTCTTCATCGAGATTGCTCATGTAGCGCAACTGGCGGGTGAGCAGCTCGACCTGGAAGTGGCAGAACCCCAGTGCCAGGAAATCGGCGGCCAGGTCCGTGTCGACGTTGCCCGGGCCCCCGTCGAGTTTTTCCAGGGCGGCGGCGACCATCTGGTCTCGGTGCTTCAATTCGCGGACCAGGCAGGCCCCCGCCGCGGCCGCCCGATCTGCCCAACCGTCGGGAAGCAGGGGGAGGCTACAGTCGGGCAGTATCATCAGGTGTCCGGCCGGCTCTTGCGGGGGCTGGTCGGCGGGAAACCAGCCCGGCACCGACTGGGCACTTCCCAGCAGGGCAGGATGCCACAGGGCCGACCAGGCCGCGAGCAACTGCTCGGCCCGGTCTGCGTCTTGCCGGAGGGGGAAATCCTCCAGGCTCTGACAGGGGAGGAGGACGGATAGTTGACTGAACTTCATGCTGTATAAGGACTTAGGTTTCGCATGCCCATCCAAGTTGGCCCCACCACACGCCTCGGAAAAGGCCAATCGGACCCTCTCCAGCATAGCCGCTACGGCCGGAGAAGTCGAGTCGCCGGGGGCAGGGGTAGGGTGTTGGGAAGGCCATCTGTCTGAAGAGTACGTTGTATTCCCCCCAGAATAGCTATTGCGGCCGGTTTCCGGCCGTCAATACTGGTTGACAGGACCCTCCCGCCGACGATAAATTGAGTATAGAGAGAGGTAGGCAGCCCTGTTACAATCAACATGTCTTGGCGGGCCAGTCTCGGGCCTGGGGCTGTCAGGAACGGGGAAATCTGTGGGATCTTCGCGAACCCTCGGGCTGAGATCAGCGGAGGAGTTGCATCATGGCCAGAAGTGACGCCGTCTGGGCGATTGATATCGGTCAGTGCGCGTTGAAGGCGTTGCGTTGCCGCGCGCACCCGGAGCCGGACCGGATGATCGCGGAGGCATTCGACTACATCGAGTACCCCAAGATCCTCAGCCAACCGGGGGCCGATCCGGCGGAACTGGTCGCCGACGCGCTGAAACAGTTCCTCTCGCGCAACTCGGTTCAGGGCGATCGGGTGGCGATTTCGGTTTCGGGTCAAAGCGGGCTGGCCCGCTTCATCAAGCTGCCGCCGGTCGAGGCCAAGAAGATTCCCGATATCGTCCGATACGAAGCCCGCCAGCAGATCCCCTTCGATCTGAACGACGTGATCTGGGATTACCAGCGGATGGGCGGCGGCAGCGAGGAGGAGGGTTTTGCGCTGGAGACGGAGATCGGCCTGTTCGCCATGAAGCGCGACGCCGTGTTTCGGGCGCTGGAACCGTTCCGGAACGTCGGCATCGAGGTGGACTTCGTGCAGCTTGCCCCGCTGGCTTTGTACAACTTCATCTTGTTCGACCAGTTGACCGATCTGCCGGCGCCCGACGAATACGATCCCGAAGCCCCCCCCGATTCAGTAGTCGTGCTCTCGCTGGGAACCGACGCCACGGACCTGGTCGTGAGCAACGGATTCCGCGTCTGGCAGCGAAGTATCCCGCTGGGCGGCAATCATTTCACCAAGGCGCTGAGCAAGGAACTGAAGCTGACCTTTACCAAGGCGGAACACCTCAAGCGGAACGCGGCCGCGGCCCAGGATCCCAAGGCCGTGTTTCAGGCCATGCGTCCGGTGTTTCGGGACCTGCTGACCGAGCTGCAACGCTCCATCGGTTACTTCACCAGCATCGACCGCGCGGCCAAGATCAGCCACGTGGTGGCGTTGGGCAATGCCATGAAGCTGCCGGGGCTGCGGAGATACCTCTCGCAGAGTCTGGGCTTCGAGGTCCACCGGCTGGAGGAATTCCGCGGCCTGAGCGGCTCCCAGGTCATCAACGCCCCGGCCTTCAAGGAGAACTCGCTTTGCTTTGGGGCGTGTTACGGCCTGGCACTCCAGGGATTGGGCAACTCGGGGCTGCATACCAATCTGCTGCCCAAGGAGATCCTCAAGGA
>CAZUAM010000495.1:0-779 GCA_964618095.1 uncultured Planctomycetaceae bacterium
AGATCGACCCCGCCCGCTACGCCTTCTTCCGCGGCCAGACCCCCCTGGCCGTCCCTCCACCGCGGGCAGGAAAGCCGCCCCGACCCCAGGCGAAAGCCCCCGGCAAGGGCGCCCCGTCGCTGAAGAGACACTTGCTCGAAGGGTTGGAGGAACAGAACATTGGTTTCCAACGGAAACAGGTGGATCAACTCAAGCAGATGTACAAGGCCGCCCCGGAGCAGAGCGGCGTGGAGGCCCAAAAGGCCTTCTAATGCGGTCGGCAGTGGCCATTCCACATGCAGCGTCCACGGGCTGCGGCCCGTGGGGGTTATGGTGGGGATAGGGCGCGTTGGAACTGAGCCGGGCCGAATTCGAGGATCGCGCCTGGCAGGCATTTTGGCGGATGGCAGCCGACGGCCGGAAAGCCGCCGAGGTGGCCGGCGAGCTCCAGGCTGGCCGTCAGATCCCCACGCCCCGCCGCCCAGGCCAGCGTCGCCTTCAACCTGCTCGGGCGAGGAGTCCTTTGCCAGAACATCCCTCGACTTGCTCAATGGGTCCTTGACCTGCTCCAAGACAGCGGCAATAATCTTTCCCGCTGAGGTATTCGACTTCTTTCGTTTGATGCCGCAACTTCCTTGTTGTCCCGTCGTTACGGCAATGACCAAAGGAGTCGTTTGGGATCGTCTCACGGCGCAAGTTGCTTTCCTGACAGTTCTTGGGTCGCGCAAGGCTGAGGCCGCCGTACCGGCGGCCGCTAAAGACCGTTGCACGGCCGACAAACACGTTTAGCGGCTGACCGA
>CAZUAM010000495.1:789-5742 GCA_964618095.1 uncultured Planctomycetaceae bacterium
CGCCGCAACTTCGTTGTTACCCCGTCGTTACGGCGATGACCAAAGGAATCGTTTGGGGTCGTCTCACGGTGCAGGCTGCTTTCCCGGCAGCGTCGCATTTGTCAATCTGAGTCAGAACCAAAACGCCGGATTGGGGACGGCCCCAGTCGTTTCTTGCAATAGCACCGCGCACGATCGAATGCACACCCTTGCTTGGCTGCTGAAGGCTCATTCTGGAAAGGGAAGCTCATGGACCTCTTCGAAGCCATCGACACACGGTACAGTTATCGGGGGGAGTTTACCGAGGCGCCGGTCCCGCGGGACGACCTGAAGAAGATCGTTCAGGCGGGCGTGCAGGCGCCTTCGGCCAAGAACGAACAGGTTGCCTCGTTCGTGATCGTCGACAACGCGGAACTGCTTGGGCAGATTGCCGAGATCGCCGACCGGCCGGTCTGCAATACGGCCAAGGCGATGATCGCTTGCGTGGCCGATCCGCGGCCGGTCTTAGGCGACATCTCCTTCGCAGTGGAGGACTGTGCGGCGGCGGTGGAGAACATGCTGCTGGCAGTGGCCGGGCTGGGATACGCCACCGTCTGGCTCGACGGCGTGCTGCGGGTCGAGGACAAGGCCGCCAGGATCGGCAAGCTGCTGGGCGTGCCCGAGGGAAGAGTCGTCCGCATCCTCCTGCCGCTGGGGGTGGCCGCCGAGCCGGGTATACAGAAGGAGAAGCTACCCTTCCATAAGCGGGCGTGGTTCAATCGATACGGCGGAAGTAGTGGATAGTGGGGAGTGGGGAGTGGGGAGTTGACGGTGGATGTCGGCCGGAGGACCGGCGTTTAGCGGCCGTCGGCAGGACGGCCTGAAGGCCAGAGGATAACATGAACCGCAGGCGCCAGCCCGCCCTTGCGCCGCTGTTGATCGCGCTGCTGCTGTCGGCCAGCGCCGCGGCCCAGGTGCAGGTCGAGCGCAGGCATTCGGAGAGGCTGTTGGCGCCTTTTCCGTCGGAGGTGCACGACTCGGCGGTGATCAGCCCGGACGGGCGGCGGATCGCGTACGTCAGCAGGATCGGCGGCGAGCAGGCGGTGGTGGTTGACGGCGCTCAGGAAAAACCCTACGCCCGGGTTGCCGGGCTGGCGTTCAGCCCGAACAGCAAGTGGCACGCCTACGCGGCGTTGGGGGAGGGCAAGTGGCGGATCGTGGTCAACCGCCGGGAGCAGGCGGCCTACGGCCGGGTCGGCCGGCCGGTGTTCAGCCCCGGCAGCAAGCGGCTGGCCTATGCCGCCCTGCTGCCCGACGGCGAACAGGTGGCCGTAATGGAGGTGAACCAGCCGGCGGGCAGGCCGTACGAGCGGATCTTCGAGGGCTGGATCGTGTTCAGCCCCGACAGCCGGCGGATGGCCTACGGGGCGCGCAAGGGCGGCCGGTGGTACCTGGTCGTCGACGGCCGGGAGATCGGCCCGTTCGACTTCCTGGGCTCAAGTACCGGGATCCACTTCAGTCCCGACGGCACTCGCGTGGTCATTGCGGCGCTGGTCGGCAAGAAATGGTGCCTGGTCGTCGACGGCAGCAGGCGGAAACTCTACGAGAACGTCGGCGGCGTGGTTTTCAGTCCCGACGGCAAGCATCTGGCCTATGCTGCCATGGCGGAAGGCAAGTGGCTGGTGGTCGTGGACGAACAGGAGCAGGGTCCTTACGATGCCGTCGGCGAAGGCACCCTGCGATTCAGTCCCGACGGCAGCAGACTGGCCTACGCCGCCAGGTCGGGCACGAAGTGGCTGGTGGTCGTCGACGGCCGGGAAGGCAAACCGTATGACGGCATTGCCGAGATGCGTTTCAGCCCCAACAGCCGGCTGCTGGCCTACGCCGCCAAGCTGGACGCCGGGGAGTTGGTCGTGGTGGGCGACCGCCGGCAGCGGGCCTTCGACCGAATCGGCGGCGGCACGCTGGTGTTCAGTCGCAACAGCTCCCGGCTGGGCTACGTGGCCCGGGTCGGCGGGGTGTGGTTCGTGGTGATCGACGGCCGGCGAAATCGCCGCTACGACATGGTGGGCTATCTGGGCTTCACGCCCGACGGCCAACACTACGTCTACGCCGCCACCCGCGGCAAAGAGGTGTTTACCGTCGTGGACGACAAGGAGGCCCTTCACCGCTACGACGCCATCTGGAACGTGCCCGAGGCCAAGTTTCTCTTCGACAGCCGGACAAAGTTCCACTACCTGGCGGTCCGGGGTGGGGACATCCACTTGGTGGAAGAAGAGGTGGATTGAGGCCGGACGCTGCGCTTGCATTCTCCGACCGGCACCGCATAATGGGACCAACGAGGGCGTCTGGGAATTCAATGCCGTGGGGGGCGACTCTGGCGGCTCTGTCGGCGACCGCGGACGATTGCCGATTTAGTCGCCGTCGGAGACGCCTCCCACAAACCGCCTTCGGAAACGCCTCCCACAAAACGCAGGTACCAACATGAAGACCGCAATTAGGATCGTCGGCTTGTGGCTCGTCACCGTCAGTATCATTTGCACGCCGGGTCTTGCACTTGAGCTTTACGTGGCACCCGGTGGAGACGACGGCAACCCGGGCACGAAGGAAAAACCCTTGGCCACGCTGCACCGGGCACGGGACGTGCTGCGGGCGCGCAGACAACAGGCCGGAGGCAAGTGGAACGAGCCGGTGACCGTTTATCTGCGCGGAGGCACGCACTACCTTGCCCGGCCGTTGGTGCTTGCACCCGAAGACTCCGGCAGCCAGAGGGCCCCGGTCCGCTTCGCCGCCTGCGACGGCGAGACACCGGTCATTAGCGGGGCGGTGCGGCTGAAGTTGAGATGGTTGCCCTACCGCAACGGCATCGTGCAGGCCGAAGTGCCGGGGGTCAAGCAGGGGAAGCTCCGCTTCGGCCAACTGTTTGTCAACGGGCGGCGGCAGCACCTGGCGCGGTATCCGGACTTTCCCGGCGACTATCGCTACAACGGCCCGGGCGGTAGTGCCGATGCGCTCAGCCCCGAGCGGGTCAAACGATGGAAGGATCCGGCCGGCGGGTTGGTGCACGGGCTGTCGAGCCACCGCTGGGGCAGCCTGCACTTCCGGATTAACGGAGTCAGCGACGCGGGCAAGCTCAAGTTGGCCGGCGGCGACCAGATCAACCGCGATTCCCGCCTGCACGGCGAGCATCGCTTTGTGGAGAACGTCTTTGAAGAGCTCGACGCGCCGGGCGAGTGGTTTCTGGATACGAAGCGGGGCGTCCTGTACTTCTTGCCGCCGGCGGGCCTCGACCTGGCGAAGGCGAAGATCGAGGCCGCGGTGCTGAAGACCTTGATCGAGCTCCGCGGCTCGGCGGACGAACCGGTCAGGCACGTCCATTTCCGCGGCTTGACGTTCACCCACACGGCCCGAACGATGCTGGAGAGATACGAGAACCTGCTGCGGGGCGACTGGTCGATCGTCCGCGCCGGGGCCGTGATCTTCGAGGGCGCCGAGGACTGTTCGGTGGAAGACAGCCGGTTCGACTTCCTGGGCGGCAACGGCGTGTTCATGAGCAACTACAACCGGCGGAACAAGGTCAGCGGCTGCAAGTTCACCGGGGCCGGCGACAGCGCGGTCTGCCTGGTGGGCGATTTCGGGGCCGTTCGCAGCGGGTCCACCTGGCAGAACCACGTGGGCGACCCGCCCGATAAGACCATCGGCCCCCGTACGCCTGACTACCCGGCCGAGTGTCTGGTCCACGACAACCTGATCCACGACATCGGGCAGGTGGGCAAGCAGACGGCCGGGGTGCTGATCTCGATGGCCGCCGAAATCACCGTCAGCCACAACACGATCTACAACGTTCCCCGGGCGGGGATCTGCATCAACGACGGCACCTGGGGCGGGCACCTGATCGAGGACAACGACGCCTTCGCCACCGTGCGCGAGACCGGCGATCACGGGCCGTTTAACTCTTGGGGACGGGACCGCCACTGGCGCACACCCGCCGAGATGACCAAGAGGCTCTGTAAGCTCGACAACTTCAAGACCACGGTGATCCGCCACAACCGCTTCGCCCACCACGGCGGCCACTCCTGGGGAATCGACCTGGACGACGGCTCGTCGAACTATCATCTCTACAACAACCTCTGCCTGGGCATGAGCTTCAAGCTCCGCGAGGGCTTTTTTCGCCTGGTCGAGAACAACGTCTGCATCGGCCCCAACCCGCCGGGGTTCCACGTCTGGTACGAGGGCTGCGACGACGTGATCCGGCGGAACATCATCGTCCATACCGGCGGGACGAACGTTTATGAGTTCATCCGGGCGAATCCGGCCTATGCCAAGCAGTTCGACAACAATCTGTTCTTCAACTATCGGGGAGAGCCGACCATCGGCGGCTGGGACGGGGCCAAGACGCTTTCCCAGTGGCAAGCGAAGGGGTTCGACCGGCATTCGCTGTTCGCCGATCCGATGTTTGTTGATCCAGTCAAGGGTGACTATCGAGTGCGGCCCGGGTCGCCGGCGCTAAAACTGGGTTTCAAGAACTTTTCCATGGACGACTTCGGGGTGCTTAAGCCGGAGTTTCGGGCCGAGGCGGAAGAGGGACACCGGCAGTTCGACCGGGCCCGTACCGACGTGGAAACCGCCACCCGGCGGAGTCCCGAGCTGCGTGATTGGCTGGGCGCGAAGATCAAGAACCTGCTGGGGCCGGGCGAACTCTCGGCGGCCGCCTTGGCCGAGGAAAGCGGCGTGCTGATGGTCGAGGTGGCCGACGGGTCGGAAGCCGCCGAGACCGGCTTTCAACGCGGCGACGTAATCCTTCAACTCGACGGGCAGAAGGTCCACTCGGTCCGCGATCTCCAGCGTTTGCTCGCTTCGTCTGCCGGCAAGACCGTGGAAGTGATCGTCTACCGCGAGCAGAAGCGAGTGACCGTCAAGCTCACGGCGAAGAAGTAGCATTAGCCCGTATTGTGTCACTTGGCACTAACCTCCAAACTGGGGGTATAGCCTCCG
>CAZUAM010000496.1:0-641 GCA_964618095.1 uncultured Planctomycetaceae bacterium
AGCTTGGGAACCAGGGGTAATCATTTCTCCGTCGTGCCCGGCGGCTTCTCCGTCGTGCCCGGCGGCTTCTCCGTCCTGCCCGGCGGCTTCTCCGTCGTGCCCGGCGGCTTTTTCTCGGAACCGCGAGGAACGGGAGGCCGACGCGATTCGGCCCGCACTTTGACGGTGGCGACAAACGTCTTTTCCGCCGGCTTGCCCTTTTCCCAGGGCCGCACGTAGACCAGCTTGAGGTTGGCCGTTCCGGGTTTGACCGCCTTGAACTTGAACGTGAACACCCCGCCGACGCCCACCATCCCCGGTCGGTGCGGCCGCGTGGCGTAGGCCGGCTTGCCGAGCGACTCCACGGCCTTGCCGGTCAGCTCGGCGGTCTGCCAGCCGTATCCCGTGGTAATGTTGCCTTCCAAGGAGACGACGATCGTCCTGCCGACCACCACGGCGACGGTCTTGGCGTTGTCGGCTATGGTCAATTTGACCTCCGGCGGCTGGCCGGGCGGGCTCAGCAGCTTGCCCTTCCGCTTCACCCGCCGCGACGGGAATGGCATCCATCCGTGATCGCCCCAGCGCGTCTTGGGATCGCCTACCCAGTAGATCGACCCCCAGGGCGTGCGGTAGTGGTCGTTGACTTGGGGGTTGGGTAACGG
>CAZUAM010000496.1:651-5729 GCA_964618095.1 uncultured Planctomycetaceae bacterium
CGGTTTGTTGCCGTAGAACAGTTGGCCCCGCTTCCCTTCGCTGCGGGTGCCCGGGGCGGTGATCTTCAGACTATACTTCCACTTGCCGAAGCTGTACGTCCCGGACTTCTTCGGGTCGGTCGGCTTCGGCCGCGGAGGCTTCTTCTGGGGCGGTTTTTTGCCGCCGCCGAGCAGGGCCAGGCAGTGTTCACACTTGCCTTGCTCGGCGCTACATTTTTTGCAGAGCTTGAATGCCCCGCTGGTCGTCTGCCCGCCGCACGAGCTGCACTTGCCGATGGACAGGATGTACGCCTTGCCGCGGCAACTCTTGCACAATTCAGCCGCGGCCGGTTGGCTCAGTCCAACCACCAGAATTGTGGACAGCACCAGCGAGATCGCCTTGTTCATTCTCACTGTAGTAATCCTTTCCTGGAATAAAGGCCTGGCAACGCAGTGCCTGGCCTCTGTATCGCCGCGATACCGGGCCCAAGCCCGTCTCAGCATCACGCTTAGCCGGCCTCCCACGCTTCGGGCTCATGCTCCCCGGGAGTACAGTACTCGATCCGGTAGGGCGTGACAACGACCACCCCGTAGTTCGGGTCGTCAGGACCGGAGAAAATGGGTTTGAGTATATCATTCCAAAACCCGTGTCGTTCTCCCTCTTCGGTGGTGAACCGAGCACGGCCCTGGATCTGAAGATACGGGGCGATCTTTGTGGGATCGGTCACGCCGCAGGTAAGATGCACTTCCGCCTCTCGGGCAATTTGTTGCACCTTCCGCGCACGGACGAACGATGCAAACCGAATCTCCATGTCATCGCGACCGACTGCCATCACGTAACGCACCCAAGGTTTCCCCTCTTCGGTGACGGTCGCGAATCCCGAAAGCTGGGGCTGCCTGATGATCTCCAGAATCCGCTCTTTCAAGTCTGCCATAGTCTAGCTCCTTCCGGATAGGGGCTGTTGCCGCACGAAAACCGTTCTTCTGCCAAGCGCATCGGCAAGTACCGTGCAACGCGCTGTTGGGCTTCCGAGTTCTGAACAAGTTTTGGCGTCGCGCCGGCCGCCCACTGCGGCTCACCGATAGTCCTTGCCGTTAAGACTCCGAACGACTGATCCCAGCCAGCTCTCCAGGGCGGATTTCATCGACTCTACCCGATCGCCGTGCCGGGCCACCAGGTCGTCTTTCTCTCCGGGGTCCTGGGCCAGATTGTACAGCTCCCACTTGACCTTGCCCGCCTTTCTCTGGATCCGATGGAGTTTCCACGGCCAGTCGAGCCAGGCGGCATGGCCGGGAAAGGTGTCTTCCGGACATTGCCTGGTCAGCTTGCCGGCGTCCAGGCGCAGACGCGATCGGTCGCCGGCTTCCTTGCCTGCCTTTTGCGCCTCGAGCAGCTCGGTCATCCACTTGTGGCTCGGTGTGCCGATCCCGCCGGTAGGATGATTCCAGAACCCCATCGGTTCCGGCCGGGCGCTGATCTTACGGTCGATCAGCGGAACCAGGCTGATCCCGTCCAAAGGCGGTTGGTCGTTCAACCGCACACCCACGATTTCAAGAAGCGTGGGATAGATGTCCGACGTGTTGCAGGGCAGGTCGGTTGTGCGGGGACTCGGAATCCGGGCGGGCCACTCGAGAATCGCGGGCACCCGAAGACCGCCTTCGTAGATCGCGCCCTTGTTGGCCCGGCCGCCCGTCACACCCAATCCCGGAAGCCCGCCGTTGTCGCTGCAATACCAGAGGATGGTATTCTTGCGGACGCCCAGACTGCGCAGCTCCTGGCGAAGCTTGCCGAAGGCCCGGTCCATGCCGGTGATCTCGCCGTAGAAATGCTGGAGGTTCTTGCGCGGTTGATCACTGTACAGCGCGCGATCCTTCTCGATTGCCCTGTGCGGGCCGTGTGGTGAACCGAACCAGACTACCGCCAGGAACGGTTGCGGCGTCTGGGCATGTTTGCGGATGAATTCGACGGCGGCGTCGACCGTAACCATCGAGCTTTCGCCTTGGGTCTGGACGGCCGCGCCTTCACGGCTGAGGATCGGGTCGTTGTCGAAGAAATTCTCGGCCGAGAACCACTCGTCGAAGCCGCTGGCGCCCGGATTCACGGGGCTGCCCTTGCGGACGGAGCCCAGATGCCATTTTCCGAAATGACCGGTGACGTATCCGGCGGTCTTGAGGGCCTCGGCGATGGTGATTTCCTGGGGGCGGAGGGTGTGGCCCCACTTGAAGCATCCAAAACGGTTGGGATGACGGCCGGTCATCACGCTCCCGCGCGTTGGTGAACAGACCGGCGCGGCGGCGTAGAAGCGGTCGAAACGCAACGCCGCGGCCGCCATGGCGTCGAAGTTGGGGGTCTTCAGGACGGGATGGCCGTTGTAGGCCATATCGCCCCAGCCCTGGTCGTCGGCCATGCAGAGGACGATATTGGGTTTTCCGGATGGGGCGGCGTCCGAAGCCGAGATGAGTACCGCCGCGGCAAGAAACACCCCCGCGCCGGCCGCGCTGAGGAACTCACGACGTGTTGTCTGCATAGGATGTCTCCTTTCTTCGTTGAACGTCAGCCTTCAGACGCTGTGGACCGAGCGCGAAGCGCGGAGTTCGCAGTCGCCCGGCAGGCGACGTTAGCCGGCACTCTGGTTGCTTCGGAGTATCAGTCTGATCGACAGATACGGAATCAGGAAAAACGTAAGGATGCTGATCTTCAGCAGGGCCATGCCGTAGTAATTCATCAAGTCGAAATCACGCGGGGTAATCTCAAACCATCTCGAATGTATCCGATATGCCCACTCGCCGCCAGCCAGGAAGAAAAAGAACCACCAGGCCAGCAGGGCCGCACCGATCAGAAAGCTCCTGATCAGCACCTTTGCCAGGGCATCAAGAAAGACGTCCCTGGGTCCTCGATCGTCCACTGGAAGCTCCAGTTCTGCTGTTTGTGTTGAAGCGTTCTGATGGAGTGAAGCTCACTTGCGTGGCTGGCCGTCGGGGCCACGGCCGACTCCCACAGCGTGCTGTCGGCGCGCCGCAGGCAAAGGAGGTCTCTGAGGCGGCAGTCACGTGTCTCTTGCGGCTCCGCCGCCCAGAGGGCAAGTCTCGGGCCGCGCGTGACCTTCGGCGGCGATTCATCGTCTACGGCCGGTTCTGCGCGATCTTGGACGCCGTCTTCGCCCGCCCGATCGCCTCGAGCTTCTCGGCAATCTGTCCCTTGAGATCCCCCGTCGCTCGGCGGGCGGCCATCTGGTAGTAGATCTTGGCCACGCCCGCCTTTCCGGCCGCTTCGGCCTTCCGGCCGCGCCGGAAGAAGTCGGCCGCCTCATCGGCGCGGGTGGCCTGTTGGCGCTGGCGCTCGGCCCGCGCCTGGGCCACACTCATCGCCGGCGGACTGCCGGCGTCGGCCAGGGACGGAAGCCGCCAGCTCGCCCCGTAGTTGGGATCGCGCGGCTGGAGGGTCCTGCCCAGGGCGGCCACCTGAGAGCGTCCCAGTGGTGGCCCCAAGGGTGGAAGCCGCCAGGCCATCGCCTGCCTGCCCAGGCTGCGCGTGTAGCTGTCCAAGGCGTCGAAGTCGTGGATGGTCGCGGTGACCCACATGTTCGAGGCGCTGACCTCGCGGCCGATGCCCACGTTGCGAAACGGCCGGAAGGGCAACAGCGGCACGCCGAATTCATTCCGCCCCGAGGCCGCCCGGTTCACCCCGCCCAGATACGCCATGCCGCGATCCGGGACCGTGACCGTGGTATTGGTCGAGAAGAACGAATAGGTCGGCAGTTGCACCGTCGTGGCGCCCTGCTGGGCAACTGCACTGCCCGCGGCAAACCCCCAGCAGACCAACGCCAAGCACGCCAGGCAAGCTCTTCTCATGGCAACACTCCGTTGCGCGGCCGCGAGCACCTCAATAGATGCTCTCATACGTGTTGGGCGACGTGCGGTCCCAGAGCATCCGCGGACCGACCACGAAATCGGTCATCCTCTCGCGGGTCCAGGGGAACAGGCTGCGGATTTCGTCCTTCTTGATGTCGTACATGAAGAGCCAGGGCTCGCCGATCGCCTTGTCGCTGTCCCGCCCCGCCACGCAAAGCGTCCCGGCCGGCGAGAACGACAGCAGGCCGTTGCGATAGATGCTCTTGTTGGGCGGGAGCCGCAACTTCTTTTCCAACTCCGGACCCTCGAACACGTAGATCAGGTTGGGCGACTGGGTAGCCGCCCACCTAAGCGACTTCGGATCGGCCGCCACCCCGCCGGGACCCGGCAGCAGCGGATCGCTCGAAGTGGCATAATTGCCGGCCATGTATCGGTAGATTCCCTTGTGGCCGTCGCCTTTGGTGCCCAGGATCACGTGCTTGTCGCGGGTCACCGCGACCGACATCTCCTGGGCGGACCATTTCTCGCCCTCGAAGCGGTGATAGATCTTGGGCTTGGTGCCGCCGGTGGTGGTGGCCGCCATCACGTCGGCGATATTGTCGGCAACCACGATCGTATCCGACTCGCCGGCGACGCCCACGTCGACCGGGTGTACCAGGGTCTTGTCCTTCTCCCACAGCGTCGAGAGCTTTCCGGCGTCGTCGATCTTCATGATCTTGCCGCCGTCGCGGGGCAGCGACAGGACCAGGTCGTGGTCGCGGTGCAGGGCCATTCCGGTGGCCGTGTAGGGCAGGTTGACGATGCCCAACACCCGGCCGTGCTCGTTGACCTGGTAGACCTTCCCCGGTCCGGCCTCCTCACCGGTCGAAACATAGAGAACGAAGGCGGGGGGAATCTTTGGCGGCGGGGATCTGTCAATCGAGGCCATGGGGCCACCCGGTCCACCCGGCCCGCCTGGTCCACCCGGCCCAGGGCCACCCAGTCCACCCGGCCCAGGTCCACCCGGTCCACCCGGCCCGCCGGGGCCGCCAGTGCCGGGACCACCCGGTCCACCGGGACCGGGACCGCCAGTCCCCGGCCCACCGGGGCCGCCAGTCCCCGGTCCACCGGGACCGCCAGTCCCCGGCCCACCGGGGCCCGGCCCGGGACTCGTGCCAGGGCCTTCTCCAGGACTCTTCGCAGGGGCCTGAGCGGGCTGCTGGCCTTCGCCTTGCTCGGGAGGACCCTCCTCGCCAGGACCGGGGCCA
>CAZUAM010000497.1:0-645 GCA_964618095.1 uncultured Planctomycetaceae bacterium
CGCCGCGTAGCCGCGGCGGCTAAACGCTCCACTCCCAGAATCGTGCAACTCCATTCAGGCACCACCCGAACAAGGGGAGGCGGCCGGCAGCGGTCCGTAAATCTCGATCTGAGGGGTGCCGGGGACAGCTTGGCTGCCTCTGCGGCACGGTGGCGGGCAAGCCGCCACCGGCATCCAACCTGGCATTTCCATCTTGACGGACGAGCAGGTCTGTGGTTTCCAGCCGTGTGGGTCTTACGGACTGCTCATCTTCGCAGATTGGCTATGGGCTTCTGGTTTCTTGCCGATCGAGGGATGGAACTCAGTTGACGTTCTTCCCAATGGGCGTGTTCCGGCCAGCCGGCAGTATTGTTGGATTCGCGACTCTAATGTCAGGCGACACAACGGCTTGGGGTGCTTGCAGCGGCAAAATTGCCCTTGCCGATAGCTCCGGCAATAGCGGTACGATCGGATTGGTCGTTACAACCTGAGAAAGTTTCTAAAGTCGCACCCCGATCTGAGGCGAAGTAAATCAGCGGAAGGCTTGTTCCATGGCGGAGTTATAGTGTTTTCTCCGCGGGACGAGCCGCAGGGGGGAACCTGCCTTGAAGGCGACGCCTTGACGGTCCGCCGCCCACTCTCCATGGCGGACAGTCTGTGTCGTTC
>CAZUAM010000497.1:655-5720 GCA_964618095.1 uncultured Planctomycetaceae bacterium
GTCGTTCCCCCCTTCCGCCTGTAGTTCGCCGAATGGTTTTGCCGGGAGTTAGCGGGATTCGCGATGTGGTGATTAGAACGTACCTTCTCTATTTTGCGGATTTTCTCTGGCTTCCGGATAGCGCGGTAACCGATGTAATTTATACGGCGCGGATCAGAAGGAGCTGAACGACAGCCTACAGAAGCGAACTACGGAAGGCCCCGACCCAGATGTTTGCGGACTGCCGATGGGCCCCACCACCGGCTCGAGGGATTGACAGAATTGCAGCGTGCCGCAGGCAAGGGGTGATGAAGTCTCGGCAGGGACTACCCGTCCCGGCCGGACACAACAAAAACCAACGTGAATAATATCGGAGAGCCTGCGATGAAGGTCTTCACAACTGGTCAGGTCGCCAAGATCTGCAAGGTGGCCCCCCGCACCGTTAGTAAGTGGTTCGACTCGGGCCGGCTGAAGGGATACCGTATCCCCGGATCGCAAGACCGACGTATTCCGCGGGAATACCTGATCAAGTTCCTCAAGGAACACGGAATGCCGTTGGGCGACCTGGAAGATGAGGCCATGGCCAAAGTCCTGATCGTGGCCCAGGACCAGGTCCTGATCGAAAACCTCAAACGCGAGCTGCCCCTGGAACGTTCGTTCAAAGTGGGAGTAGCCGCCAGTGGTTTTGACGCCGGGATCCAAGCCGAGAGCTTCCACCCGGACTGTATTATCGTCGATTTCTCGATCGGACGTACCGAAGCCCTGCAAATTTGTCACAATCTCCGCCGCAACAACGAATTTGCGGAGGTGATTCTGATTGCGCTGTTGCCGGATGACGGCAGCTCGACCAGCTTCGACCGCTCGAGCATCAACGAAACCTTCAAGAAGCCGTTCGACGCCGCCTTGCTGGCCGAGCGACTGCGGACACTGATCGGCGCGAAAAAGGAACTCGTTTGAGGTCACCTACCCGCCGGGGTCGACCTCCCCTCGCTTGTAAACTAATTCGCCGATCCACCCAACCCGTCGCGGCCAGACCCCCGCGGCGGATAATTTTTTCTTGGCCGCCCCGCAGCCAACTTCTCGGCCCTCCCCCCGCGCCTACTCTCCCCGCTTTCTTCGTGGCCTTCTCCGCGGCTCTTGGCGCTCTGTGGGTTGAAACATGCTACGGGGCAGATCATATTGCATGATGCTCGAAGGGTAGTCAAGAGAGAACGTCGCACTCTGGGAAAATAACCCTGCCCGGGAGCACGGGGCTCCTGGAATGTCGACACGTCGAACCCCGCCCTCCCGGGCGGGGCTATCGGCAAACGCAAGAATCTGAACTTGTTCTTCGACAAGTGTTTAGCTTGTGGTTGGGGAAAGAGTGGTTTCCTATGCCGTTGGACGTCGCCCGGAAACCCGTCGGACCGTTGCTGGTCGCGCTGGCGGCCAGCGTGGCTACGCTGACCACCCTTGCGCCCGATGCCGGCGGGCCGGGGATCACCTGCGACGAAGGATATCGCGTGGCGGAGGGAAAGCGGCTGGTTACGGCGCTGCGGCAGCAGGGGCTGGCCTTCTTTCGGCTGAGCAACGTCCGGGCGAGCTTCCCCTGGCAGCCCGGGGGGCGGCCGCTCGAACCGCCCCTGGGGCATTGGATCCTCGGTTGGATGCACCACGTGTTCGATCCGGAACCCGATCTCCCCGGAGTCTCGATCATCGCTGCACGCTTCGCCCCGGCGTTGGCCTTTGGATTGCTCGTGCTGCTCGTAGGGTTGTGGACCACGCGTACGGAGGGCCACTTGGCGGGGACCGTTGCGGCCGTGGCCGTGGTCCTGGTCCCCCGCGTGTTCGCCCATGCACACCTGGCGGCACTGGACACTTTGACGACACTGCTCTTCGTGGCGGCGGTGCTGGCCGCCGCGGAGGCCGGCCAGTGTGCCCACGGCAGATTGGGCGGGCGATGGTGGCATTTCGCCCTGGCCGGGATCGTCTGGGGTCTGGCGATGCTGGTGCGGCTGCACGGCCTGCTGGTGCTTCCACCGGTCGTGGTCTGGCTACTGTGGCAGTTGGGGCGACGGGCGTGGCCGACGACGATCTCTTGCACGTGGGGTGGGGTGGCGGCGTTGTTGTGGCGGTTGGCGTGTCGAGTCGCGCTGCCGGTGGTCGCCTGGGGTACGGCCGGAGTGGCCACGCTGTTTGTCGGCTGGCCCTGGTTGTGGCTGGCGCCGATCGACCACCTGAGACGATTCCTGACCAGTGGAGCGGGGCGGGAGGCCGTCAACGTTTTCTACGTCGGACACGTCTGGGCGGATCGCGACGCGCCCTGGCACTACCCGGCCGTGATGTTCGTCGTGGCCCTGCCCTTGGGGCTGTTCATACTGGGGCTGTTGGGGCTATGGGCCAAGCGCCGCCGGTGGAAGGCCGAGCCGCACTTGGCGCTGGTAACCGGCACCTGGCTGTTCCTGCTGGCGGTTTTCTCGTGGCCGGGCGTGCCGGTGTACGACGGGGTGCGGCTGTTCCTGATGGTCTTTCCCTTGTGGGCGGTCTGGGTCGCTGTGGGTGCCAAGTGGTTGGTAGACCATCCCGCGCTGCCGTCGATGTCGCGCCGCTTGCGTCTGCTCGCCCTGGGGCTGTTCTTGGTGCTCCAGGGCACAGGACTGATCGTCTACCATCCGTGCCAGTTGAGCCACTACAGCCTGTTGGTCGGCGGTCTGGCGGGTGCCGAGCGGCTGGGGTTCGAGGTATCCTACTGGGGCGACGCGGTTGGGGAGCCCTTGTTGGAGCGGGCCGTGGCTGAGTCCGAAGGCCGGCCGATCCTGTTTTCTCCGCACCTAGCTGACTGGCAGGCTGCGGCCGTGACCCTCTCGTCGCAGGTGCTCGCGCAGCACGAGACCTGGCTGGTCGGCTGGGATCCCAGCCACCCTCAGCGCGCCGCGGGTTGCCGTACTGTAGTGGTTTACCACCGCCGGGCCAACTTAGAAGTGATCAAGTGGGCACTGGCCGAGGGCCGGGTGGTTGCCGAATACACAAAACAGGGGGTATGGCTGGCCAGGCTGATTGAGCTCCCACACCCCCTCGGCAACTGCCAGTCCCCCTCCTCGGACCCCTCCACTCACACCTCTGCGAACAGTAGCAGGGACTGAACCTGGAAACGATCCGCCACGCCCCCTCGACGGACGCACGCACGGGGCATTAAAATCTACGAAGGTCGTCTCTTGCTCCACGCCCAGCCAAGCCGGCAGCCATGAGCCAACTGAGCCATTTCGACGCCAAAGGCGCCAGCCGGATGGTGGACGTCGGCAGCAAGGACGTCACGGTTCGGACGGCCCGGGCCAGCGGTCGCGTGCGGCTGCGGGCCGAGACGGTGTCGCTGGTTCGCCGTCGAGAACTGGTCAAGGGTGACGTGCTGGACGTGGCTCGGCTGGCCGGCATTATGGCGGCCAAGCGGACTGCGGAGTTGATTCCGCTGTGCCACACCCTTCCGCTGGACGCCGTGGAGGTATCGTTCGATTTTCCCGAGCCCACGGTGATTGCCGTCCAGGCAGAGGCCCGGGCCACTGCCCGAACCGGCGTTGAGATGGAGGCCCTGGTCGCGGTGAGCACGGCCGCCTTGACGATTTATGACATGTGCAAGTCGGTTGATCGGGCGATGGTGATCGAGCAAGTCCGGCTGGAGGAGAAGTCCGGGGGACGCGGCGGGCATTTTGTCAGACCGTCGTCCCTGGAAGCGAAGTAGGCCGACACGGCCGGGCTCCCATCGGCGGGGCATTTTGATGTCCCACCGAATGGTCGGGCCGGTCGCCGAACCCAGGAAGCCGTTCATCGAACGAGTGACCAAGGAAATGGAACAAGTGGCCGAGTATCGGGCGAGGGTTCCTCAAGGGCTGCGGATGTTGTACGCGCCGGTCCGCGAGGAACTCCAGCAAGTCGAACACATCCTCTGCGACGAGCTTCGCAGCGACCATCCGTTCGTCGATCGGCTGGCCAGGCACGGCTTTCGGCTGGGCGGCAAGCGGCTGCGCCCGGCCCTGGTCCTGTTGTCTGCCAAGGCATCCGGCAGCTTGAAGCCGGAGCATCTGCTGCTGGCGGCCGCGGTCGAAATGATTCACACGGCCACGCTGATCCACGACGACGTCCTCGACGAGGCCACCCTTCGCCGGCACCTGGATACGGTCAACGCCCGTTGGGACAACGAGGCCAGCATTCTTCTGGGCGACTACCTTTTTACTCGCTCGATTTGCATGGCCAGCACACTGGACGGCCCGTTCGCCTGCCGGGCGATCGGCCAGGCGGCCCAGATCATGTGCGAGGGCGAGTTGCGGCAGATCCAAAGCTGCGGCAATTACGATCTCTCCGAGCAAGACTACCTGGAGATCATCGCCAACAAGACGGCCGCCCTGACGGCTTGTTGCTGCCGGCTGGGCGCGCACTATGCGGGGGCGGGGCCGGCGCTATGCCGGACGCTGACGCGTTTCGGGCGGTACCTGGGCGTGGCCTTCCAGATCGCCGACGACCTGCTCGACGTGCTCGGCGACGAGGCCACCGCCGGCAAGTCGCTGGGAACCGACCTGACCAAACAGAAACCCACCCTCCCGCTGATCCGCTTGCTCAGCCGGGCCAGCCGGCAGGACCGTGCGGAGCTGATCGAGATCTTATCACGGTCGGGCAATCACCACCGGGAGGTGCTGCGGCCGTGGTTTGAGCACTCCGACGCGATTTCCTACGCCCGCGAAAAGGCCCTCTGGTACGCCCGACTGGCCGGGCAGGAACTGGACAGACTACCGGCCACCGAGGTACGCGACGCGCTCAAGGGGCTCACCGAGTTCGTGGTCACTCGGAAGCAGTAAACCGTTGCGGGTCTGTATGACGCCCTGCAAAGAGGGGGCGTTTTCTCGGCCGGAGAATGGGTTCTGCCCGCCTTTTCTCCGCAGCTTCCCGACACCTTCCCAGCCTTTGGGGGAAGAATCAAGCCTCGACAGCCCCTCGGGCAGTGAATAGACTGAAGTTGTTACCGCCGGTTTTGGGTCCGATGCTGCCCAGCCCGGATTATTGATAGGACCATCGTCGGGTAGGTATTCGCGTGCCACGGCTGTGTCAGCCGTGCTCC
>CAZUAM010000498.1:0-5706 GCA_964618095.1 uncultured Planctomycetaceae bacterium
TGCACCCACGGCTTGCGGTACGGTCGCCGCAACAGGCGGTTGGCCTCCTCGTCGCCCGCAACCCGGCCGTTTTCAGCGTCCCAGGTGAGTGTGCGGCCGAGCTGCACGGCCATGTTGGCCAGGATGCAGCTTGCCGTCGAGATGTGACCCTCCTCGATGTCGGCCAGCGGGCGGCCGCGGGTGGCGATCGCCTTGAGGAGGTCGAGCATGTGGTAGCGGACCGCCGGGGCGCAGTGTTTCTCCAGCCGCTTCTCCGTCTTGTCCTCCGGGTACTGCTCCAGTTCGTAGGTGACGTCGCGATGGATCTTCTCCCCTCGACCCTGCGGGACGAAGTCGTAGCTCATAACGCCCACCTTCAACGTGCCCTTGTCGCCGTAAAACGTCGCCCCCCAGGGATACTCCGGGTCGGGCGAGTGGCCCCAGGTGCGATGCTGCCAGACGACCGTCAGGTCGTCATCGTCGTAGTCGAAGGTGGCGATCTGCGTGTCGGAGATGTTGGCCTTGCTGCGGGGGTCGACGAAGATCCCGCCCGAGGACCCGACCCGCTTGGGCCAGCCCAGCCCGAGCATCCAGCGGACCATGTCGAACATGTGGATGCACATGTCGCCCACGATCCCGTTGCTGTACTCCATGAACGACCGCCAGCGCCCCGGGTGGACCAGGGAGTTGTACGGCCGCATGGGGGCCGGCCCGGTCCACATCTCGTAGTCGAGGTATTCGGGCGGATCGGTGTCGGGGGGATTGCCGCGCGCCCGCATGTGATAGTAGCAGCAGATCTCGACCAGGCCGATCTTGCCGAGTTTTCCCGTCTTAATGATTTCGTCGCGTGCCTGGGCGATATGCGGCGTGCTCCGCCGCTGCATGCCCACCTGCACCACCCGCTTGTACTTCCGCGCCGCGGCCAGCATGGCCTGCCCCTCCACGACGTCCACACCGATCGGCTTTTGCACGTAGACGTCAGCCCCAGCCTTGCAGGCCTCGATCATCGGCAGGGCATGCCAGTGGTCGGGCGGGGCAATGAGCACGACCTCGAGGTCCTTCTCCTTGAGCATCTCGCGGTAGTCGCCGTAGGTCCGCGGCTTCTTCTTCGAGGCCTGGCGGCCGGCCACGATCTCGGCGGCCTCGGCCAGCATCCTCCGGTCCACGTCGCACAGCGACACCACCTCGACCGGCGCAACCTGGATCAGCCGCAGCAGGTCGATCTTGCCGTACCACCCGCAGCCGATCAGGCCCACGCGCCTCGACTTCTTCTCAGCCAACTCCGCGGCATAGCTGCCCGCGGCCGATAATGCCAGCCCGGTTCCGCTGGCGTGAAGGAACTTACGGCGGTCCATGAGACTTCTCCCAGGCAAAAGCGGAATGCAAACGCAGAATAACAGTATAGTATACTAAGTTGCAGAATGGTTCGCCAGCAGGTGACCCGCTGCCGTATGTCGGCGGTCCGCCGCACAACTGGGCCACTGCGCAATCCATCCGGCTGGTCCGACACCTGCTCCTCCGGGAACGTGTCGGCGACCTGCGTCTGCTCGAGCGGTCACTGCGCGCCTGGACCAGACCCAGCCAGCCTCGGTGGAAGCCGTTCGAGCTCGGGCGGGAACCGGTTCGTTTTCCGTTTCCGCGACTCCGGCAAGGCCGCCCTGCGCAGACGGGTGTGGCAAGTTTTCCTGGCAACTCGGTGCTTGGGGTGGTTGGGGTCGAGCGCAGCGAGCCCCCAGAAGCGCGCGCGGGGGGCAGCCTGCGGCTGACCACCAGCCACCCGCTCAACCGCCAGGAGAACTTGCCACACACGCGCAGACACGCCAGTTGTTCAACCCGCCTCGGCCGGCTATAATGGCCGGGCCACGCGGCACTTACAACGTGTGGAGTACGGCCCCTACAGGTCAGGAGAAAACCCATGAGAAGCGGTCTGATCTCGGTGTTCGCGGTGCTGGCCGCCGGATGCCTGCCCGTGGCCGGCAGCGAAGTGCGCTTCTCCACCGTGCCGACGGCCACGAGGGTCGGCAGCCAAGCGAGAATCACCTTCTCCGTCTCCTCGCCCACCGACGTGGAGGTCGCGATCCTCGATGCGCAAGGCCGGGTCGTTCGCCACCTGGCGGCCGGGATGCTGGGCGGAAGCATAGCCCCGCCGAAACCGCTCGGCGCAGGACGCACCCAATCGCTGATCTGGGACGGGCGTGACGACGCGGGCGGGGCGGCTGCCGGAGGGCCCTTCCGGGCGCGCGTCCGCGCCGGAGCGCGGGCCGGGCTTGGAAAGGTGATCGGCAACCCCGCGTCACCAATCGGGAAGGTCTACGGCCTAGCCACGGACGACAAGGGAAACCTCTACGTCGCCCTGGGGGCGGTGTATGCCAGCACGCCCGTCTTCTCCATCAAGGTCTATGACAGCCAAGGAAACTACCTCCGTACCATCTTGCCCATGCCCGCCAACCTGTCGAGCGAGCAGGCCGCCGAATTCGGCGCCGCCGAGTCGCCCGACGGCCACTTGCTGCCGAAGAACCACCACGCACTGGTCCCGTACGTCCAGGACGGCGGGATCGTGGCGTTTCTCGGCAGTCGCGTCCGCAACGGGCAGCTCTGGCTGCTTAACACCAAAGGACGGATCTGTCGCATCCGCGCCGACAACGGCGCCCCGATCGCGTGGGACTCCGCGCCCGGGACGATCACACCCTCCGGCGGCCCCATGTGCTGGGCCGTCTCGCCCGACAACCGGTCGCTCTACCTGGCGGGCTGGTGGAATACCCGCGATAAACAAGGCCCGCGCGGCGACGGCATCGTCCGGCGGGTCGATCCCACAACCGGCAAGACGACCGAGTTGCTGCGGATCGACGTCCCCGCCGACAGCCCCTGGCTGACCGAACGCAACGGCTGGTATCACTTCAAGAACTGGGGCCGCAAGAATGGCCAGGCGGCCCTGCACGGACTGGCCGTGGACGAGAAGCAGCGGCTCTACGTCTGTGATCGGGTGAACCAGCGGGTGGCGGTCTACGACCCTCACGGCAGACTGCTCGGCTCGACGCCCGTCCGGTGGCCGGACCAGGTGGCCCCGGGCGGCGACGCCGCCACGGTCTACGTCGTCACGCGCGAAGTGGTAGACGGATACAAGGCCGTCAACCGGCTCCGGGTCATCAAGCTCAGCGACGCGACCGGCGGTGAGGTTCTGGCCGAGCTGAGCCTTGACGGAGTGAACGCCCCCCAGATGGCCGTCAGCACCTCCACTTCGCCGCCGGTGATCTGGCTGAGCAACGTCGGCAACAGAGGCGCCAAGCTGGTGCGAATTGAAGACCGCGGTGACGAGCTGGTCGTGGCCGGCGAGCTGGCCACGTTCTCCGACGCGGGAATCGTCAAGCTCTGGGTCGATCCGCGCAGCGACGACGTGTACGTCAACAATGGTTGGAACCGCTTGACGCGCTACGACGGGCTGACCGGCAAGCGGGAAACGCTGCCGGTCGGCGCGATCGACCTGGCGGTCGGCCCCGAGGGGGACCTCTACCTGCTCGGCCGCAAGG
Organism: uncultured Planctomycetaceae bacterium; assembly: GCA_964618095.1. Lineage (GTDB taxonomy): Bacteria > Planctomycetota > Planctomycetia > Pirellulales > Thermoguttaceae > CAZUAM01. Next base: position 3,507 of record CAZUAM010000498.1, read on the forward strand.
GGTGGAAGGAACCGATCTATCGTTGCACGCGAGATCTCCGGCCCGTCCCGTTCACCGCCACCGGCAAACCCACGGCGGCCAAGGAGATCTACGGACGCTACGGCGTGGGCTGGAGCAACAAGGGCCTGGCGGTGGCGGCCGACGGAAGGATCTTCGTGCGGCACATGTACGACTGGACCAAGTACCATCTGCTGGTGTTCCGCCCGGACGGGACTCTCGAAAAGCACGCTCGCGTGGCCGGCGGCATCTGCGGACCGCTCGACGGCTCCACCGGCGGCGTGCGCGTCGACCGCCAAGGGAATATCTACGTCGGCACCGCGGGGCATCCTTCGGCGGCAGTCCAAGCGCGGCGATTCGAAGGCTGCGTGGTAAAGGTCGGCCCCGGCGGCGGCGGGCTGGTCGATCAGCCGGGATCGGCCCAAGGCATCGCGCTGGGCAAGCAGTTCTTCGAAGGGGCGGTCACGGCCTATCCGCACCTTGCTCCCCGCCAGGATCCCAGCGGCTGCGTCTGCAAGGAAGCCCGGTTCGACGTGGACGGCTTCGGCCGCGTGTACGTCCCCAGCGTGCTCGACTTCTGTGTGCGGATCTACGACAACGCCGGCAACCTGATCGGCCGGTTCGGACACTACGGCAACGCCGATTCGAGGGGCCCGGACGGTCCCATACCGGCACCGCCGATTCCCTTGGGCTGGCCGATGACCTGCGGCGTCAACCACGCCGGCCGGATCTATCTCTCCGACGTGCTGAACCATCGAATCGTGCGCATCGATACGGGCTTTGCCGCCGAAGCGAACGTCCCGCTGCAATAGACCGGGCAAGAATGCGAGCTTGTTGATTCCCGAAAAGCACAGTAGAGGTCAGTCATAAAACGGCCTCGTCAGCGTCACGCTGGTCACTAACTGAAGGAGGGTAGTCGATGTCTCAGAGTCCCATCTATCGACGTGATTTCCTGGAGAAACTAGGCATCGGTTCGTTGGGGGCGATGGCGGCCGGCCACTCGGCCGCGCGGACGCTCGCCGCCGAGGAGCCCAACGCCGACAAGAAGTGGGAGCCCGCCTCCGATCGCAAGATTCGATTCGGGATCGTGGGCTACGGGGTGTGCCGCTTCGGCGCCGCGTTCGGGTTCCAGGACCATCCCAACGTGGAGGTCGTCGCCGTCAGCGACCTGATTCCCGAGCGGCGCAGCGGCTTGATGAAGGCCTGCCGGTGCGACAAGTCGTACCCGTCGCTGGAGGTGTTGGTGGAAGACCCCAAGATCGAGGCCGTGTTCGTCGCCACCGATGCCCCCAGCCACGCACGGCACTGCATGGAAGTCCTCAAACACGGCAAGCACGTGATGACGGCCGTGCCCGCCACCTGGGGCTCGATTGAGGAAGGCGAGCGACTCCTCGAAACCGTGCAAAAAACCGGCCTGAAGTACATGATGGCCGAGACGAGCTGCTACCGGGCCGACTGCCACGCGATGCGGCAGATCTACCGGGCAGGGGGCTTCGGGCGCCTCGTCTATTCCGAAGGCGAGTATTTCCACTACGGCACCACGCCGATCGGCTCCTTCAAGGGCTGGCGAGTCGGCACCCCGCCGCTCTGGTATCCCACGCATTCGACCGCCTACTACGTGGGCGTGACCGGCAAGCGGTTCACCTCGGTCTCCTGTCTCGGCTTCCGCGGCGGATTCTCCGCTTATCGGCCCGGCGCCAACAAGTACGACAACCCGTTCACCGACGAAATCGCCCTGTTCCAAACCAGCGAGGGTGGCTCTTCCCGAATGTGCATGTGCAAGGCCGTCCACGGACGCGTGGTGGAGACAGGCCGGGTCTTCGGCCAGCGGGGCTGGATGGACGGCACCCAGTACCACGGCGCGGCGAAGCAACTTCCCGATACCACGCGTCCGCCGCTTCCGCCGGGTGTACCGGCCGGCGGACACGGTGGTTCCCACGGTCAGCTTGCCCACGAACTGGTCAGCGCCATCCTCGAAGACCGCCGGCCACTGGTCAACGTCTACGAGGCCCTGGCGATGACCGTCCCCGGCATCGTCGCCCACCGCTCGGCGCTCAAGGACGGCGAAACACTCAAGGTCCCGCAGTACGACCCGCCAAAGGTCTAAGGTCACGCGGGCACGAGTTCAGACCAGACCGGAACTTCGGGCTAAGGATCGGCCGATAAATAACTTCCCGTTTTCTTGTGGGAGGCGACTCTGTCG
>CAZUAM010000499.1:0-5693 GCA_964618095.1 uncultured Planctomycetaceae bacterium
ACCTGCAACCCTCGGTTCCGAAGACCGATGCGCTATCCAATTGCGCCACGGGCGCATGCCTATTTTTCTAGTGCATTTGAGATCCTCTCCAGCGGGTGTCATAATTGACTACACCAGTTACTACACCTGACACCTGCTTTGACACCCTTTTGACACCCGCTGACACCTGTGCGCGCACATCCGTGAATATGCCGATGAGGTTGAATACCATGACGAACTCTACAATTGAAAAACCTGCCAAACCGGCCCCCGATTTTCCTCTGTTCGCCCATGCCACCAAACGCTGGGCCAAGAAGATAAACGGAAGGCTCCACTACTTCGGTCCGTGGGGCAATCCGGATGCCGCTCTGGCTCGGTACAACGAGCAGAAAGAAGACCTCCACACCGGCCGTTCGCCCTCGCGCGCCGAAGTCACCAAGACTACCAAAACGCCTGCAAATGGCAAGGCCGCCAAGCCGAAGAGGCCCCACAAGGACTTCCCGCTGTTCCCCCATGCGGCGGGACAATGGGCAAAGAAGATCAGAGGGAAGGTCTACTACTTTGGGTCTTGGTCGGACCCCCACGGCACTCTCGACAAATATCTCGCTCAAAAGGATGATTTGCTCGCCGGCCGGACACCTCGCGTTACGACCGAAGATGGCTGCACGGTGCGGGAACTTGTCAACAAGTTCCTCACCAGCAAAGAGCAACTGGTCGAATCAGGGGAACTCACCAAACGGAGCTTCGACGACTACTACAGGGAATGCGAGAAAACTATCACGGTCTTTGGACGGCATCGCATGGTGGAGGATCTGACACCCGATGATTTCGAGAGATTGAGGGCCGAACTAGCGAAAACGCTCGGGCCGGTGGCCCTGGGCAACGCGGTCAACCGTATCCGTAGCCTCCTCAAGTACGCCTATGAGCAATACCTGATCGACAAGCCCGTCCGTTACGGCCAAACTTTCAAACGTCCGAGTGCAACGGTGCTTCGCAAGGAACGCAACAAGAAGGGGCCTCGCATGTTCGAGGCCGAGCAAATCCGGAACATGCTCGACGCCACTTCTCGGTCAATCAAGGCTATGATCCTACTTGGAATCAACTGCGGCTTTGGCAACAACGATTGTGCTACATTGCCCCGCGACGTGCTCGATCTGGAGAACGGTTGGGTCAACTTTCCAAGGCCGAAAACCGGCATTCAGCGCCGTTGTCCGTTGTGGCCGGAGACCATCACTGCACTGCAGGATGCGATGGCTCACATGCCTGCCCCCAAGGACGAAGCAGACGCCAGCATGGTGTTCATTACGAAGTACGGCATGAACTGGTCGGACGGGACGCGACGTAACCCGATCACGTCCGAATGCGGTAAGCTGCTTCGGCAACTCGGGATCAACCGACCGGGCCTGGGGTTCTATGCCTTGAGACACACCTTTCAGACGATTGGTGAGGAGTGTCGAGACTTGGTTGCTGTGCGGTCGATCATGGGCCACGCCCCGCCAAGCAATGATATGTCGAGTCTGTATCGGGAGAAGATGACCGATGATCGGCTGCGGGCGGTGACGGATCACATCCGGAGTTGGCTGTTCGATGGCTAGAAGTATTCCTTGGAAGGCTGCTTCTGCCGACGTTTGCGTTTGGGCTGGCGCGGTGAAGTTACGGCAGCCCGACCATTGGCGAATGCTCTCAAGTCGTCGGGATCAATCCGATACGATGGTCTGCCATCAGGTTTGGTGGCCACGTTGATCGCCCGTAGCTCGCCGGATCGAATCCATGTCAATACCTTATCGTGCCTGATACGCCACCGTCTCGCCACTTCCGGCGGGGTGAGCAATCTATTGACTTCCGCACCGGGAGCCGGAGGAAGCGGGCTCCCGGTGACTGTCCTTCCTTTGTCCAGCACTTCGGGCTCGGCAACGGCCTCATTGGAGGCCATTGCGATTTCCGCTGGGCGGTCATCAGATCGGCGGGATTTCACGATGTCGTCACCTTCAACCTGCAAGCGAAGTGTTGCTGGGGACAAGTGGCCGGCGGTTGTCGATCGCGCGGCGGATCAGGAGGGCGACCATGCGGGCGTCTTCGACGGCAGTGTGGGCGACCCCTCCGCCGATGCCGGCCCGTTGCATGCAGGTCTTTGTGTCGGGCAGTTCCACGCCGTCGATCTCCGGCTGCCAATACAGCGCGGCCGGGTCGAGGCCGTGTTCCTTGAGGAACTCACGGGAGCGGGTGGCGACTTCCCAGGGTTGCAGATACGTGTAGCCTTGTTCTCGCGTGGCGATGCGACGGAGGATAGTCGAGTGCATCGACACGGCAAACGGTTCGCCAAGGATCAGGCCGTGGTCCACGTAGCAGTGGAAGGTGGGGCAGTCTTCGATCGGCGTCGTGCCGTCGTCGATGACCGCGCCGATCTCCAGGACTTGACAATTCTCCGGGTTGAGACCAGTGGTTTCGATGTCGATGCTGACGTAGGGGCCAATGTGGGGGTCCGTGGTCATGAGGTGGGGTCCTTTCGATCTGGAGAGATGAGATTCAAGAGCCAGGGGGCGAGCTTGGGTAGTGCGCAGATGGGCGGGCAGCGGTTGAGGATGCGGCCGGTTGTGGGCTTGCTGCCGACGACCGAGCGGGTGATTTGTTGGCGGGCTCATGGGGTCGGGCTAATGTCGAGCCCGACCCATCGGCTGGTCACGAAGGAAGAGGGAAGAGAAGATCAGAGGAGCCAGGCGAAAGCCATTCGGAAGTTGCTCAGGTCGATCAGCAGCACGGGGATGGGATTGTTGTCGGCACTTGCGTTGGCCGTGAGCTTCGTGTCGTCGGAACCGGAACCATCGCCCAACTGACGGACCACGGCCTCGCACCGTTGCTGCTGGCGACGCTCAAGCATCCGCAACAGGGCACCGGCCGCGTACTCGGCACCCTCGTAAATGCAGTCTTCGAGACCTTCGTTCCGGTCCTCGCTTGGGGTTGCCGCAAAGTCGGACAGCAGCAGGATCGTCGATTCGATCAGGCCGGAGGTGAGGCCGCCGTCCCAGAAACAACGAGTGCCGTCGAGCTTTTCGGAGATGTACCAACCGGCGATCTTGTGCTTATCCGGCTTGTAGGTGTGGGCCAGTTGCAGTAGTTCTCGGCGCGGCATGGGCGCGTACCTTTCTCGTAGGGATGCAGTCGGAGGGAATGGTTGAGGAGTAGGCGAAAAGGAAGGCGGGCTACGCCAGACCGGCGTGCTCTTTCATGTTGAAGAACATGGAAAGGACGTCGTGGAGGTGGGTTTCGGTGGGCATGTAGTGAAGCGACTTCCACGGACGGGGCACGAGGATGGCCTGTCCGCCGTGGGCGCGGAACGCCTCGACGTTCCGGTCGCCGTCGTCAATCAACAAGGCGTCCGGCGGAGCGCAGAAGTGTTTTCTGGGGCCGATCAGGAATTGCCGGTGCATCCGTCGCGGGAAGTGTGTTTGAATCCATTCGAGCTTGCCTGCCAGGCAGTCCGGGTCGAGCGTGGGGCTGGAGAGGATGCAGACGTTCTCCGGCCCGACCAGTGCCTCACAACGACGAAGCAAGGTCTTGAACTCGCCCGACTCCGGCACGCTCGCCCAGACGTCCCGGCCGATCGAGTCCCAGAACTGGGCCGGCGTGAACTCACGGGTCGGGTGCAGCGCGTTGGCCGCGCAAACGATGTCCCAGCCCCACGCGGGGTTGAAATCGTGGTAGGCCAGATCATCAACCGGACAGCCGACGTGCCGCAGTGCGTGCATCGTGAACCGATTGCACACGTCGTCCAGGTCCAAGAGGATTCGCGTCGGAAGCATCGTCAATCCTCCTCCAGTTCGCGGCACTTCTGATTGAAACGCTTCTCCAATTCCTTGCGGAGCGTGTGGATGGAGGTGCGGGACATGTTGAGGGCCTCGGCGATTTCGCGATCTGAGTAGCCTTCCTCACGCATCCGAATCAGCGTGCGCTCTTCATCGGACTCGCAACACGATTCGAGCATGTCGCGCAACTCAAGAGCGCCTTGTGTCGCTGCCTGCTTCGGGTCTTCCATCGACTCGGGAACGCTGTGAATCACAGTCGGTAGGTTTGCTTCCTTCCCGTCGGCGGCTGAAATCTTCGAGAAGCCGGTGTTGGCCTCTTTGGCCCACAGGGTGGTCAGCTCATTCGTAATCGCAGCCGAGACGTAGTCGGTTGGATTGATGATGGCGGAGCCTTTGTCTTCGGCCATCTTGTTGACCGCCTCAACCAACCCGACGAAGCCCGCATTATGCAGGTCGTCGCACAAGTGAGCGAGTTGAGGGTTTCTTTGGATGAATGAATTCACCTTGACGATGACCAGCGGCATGTTGCCCTCGATCATTTCCTCGCGGGCCTGCTGGTCGCCTGCCATGATGCGATGGAATAGCTGCTCGTTCTGCTCGCGGTCGAGCGTTTTGGTGATCTTGTTGGTTAGGCCGTGATCGTAGGAACTCATGGCGTGGTCCTTTCGGAGGAGTTCTGAGGAGAGGAGTGAATCTACGCGCCATGCACGGCGGGGACGGAAACCGCGCGACTCGCAGGCCCGGCGGGAATAGGGGTGCCCGTCGCCGTCAGGATCGAAGATCGTGCCGTGGTCATAGGCGACGGCATGGAGGCATCGGCGGCCGACGCCTTCGAGAACGCCGGTCGAACCTTCGAAGGTGTCCTCAAAGCGTCGCCAGTTGGCCGACTCGTCGTCGCCGAGCAGCACGACGAGGTTCTGACATGGCTCGTGGCCATTGGTCGACGTTGGCCGAATCACGGGGAATAACTCGATGGGGGTGACGGCGTAGCCGAGTTTGAGACATGCGGCGATGCACTCTTGGACGTGCAACCCCCGGCGTGCCATCGGGTCGGGCAGCATGGGAAAAGGCCCGCCAGACCGTGCGGCCTGCGCAAGCCCTTTGCGACATTATCACAGCCTGCCGCATGACCGGGGACTCATCCCCAATCGACATTGATGAGTGGGAAAAAGTCAGGGCTACGCTATTCGATTCGGAGGAGCACGAAGCGGCAAAGGAGGCGCTCACTGGGCTGGTTCCGTTCCATTTCCCCTGCGCGTTCCCGGAGGTCTTCTTGCGCGAGCGAAGCGGCTTCGACGTGGTCCTGGGCAACCCGCCATGGGACAAAGTGCGCTTCGAGGCGCAGCAATTCTGGGTCGCACGTTCTCCGGGGCTCAACTCCCTTCCCGCCGATCGGCGCGACACAGCCATCAAGGGGCTTAGAAGGCAACAGCCTATGGACGCACATCTTGAGATCCAGGAGGCAGAGTTACGCGAGCGGCTTCAGAAATTCATCGACAGAGCGTACGCACTCCAAGGGCGCGGTCGCCATGGACACCATGATTTCGCCAAAGTCTTCGCAGAGCGAGCCATGCGCATCCTGGCACCCAGCGGTTGCCTGGGCTATGTGCTCCCGCGAACATCGCTTGTTCTCGGGGGTTGGACGGACATTCGTCGCGAGCTTCTGCAGAGCTGTCTGGTCATGATGGCTCAAACCAGCAATAGAGCCGGATGGATGTTTGAGGATGTGCACGGCCAGATTAAGGTGGCGCTCGTTACTCGACGTTCATCGAAGGGGCCTGGCGAGGCCCCGAGCGTAAGGATTTGGCCGGCAATTAGGAGCAAAGAACAACTCTCTGCCGTTTGCGACGACAACTCCATTTGCCTGCACCACGATGAGATTGAGACGCTCTCGGACAGCGCTGTTGTCCC